>CAIQHJ010000064.1 GCA_903871575.1 uncultured Bacteroidota bacterium | reverse complement strand
TTGCCGCCTATTCACAACAATGGAACTTGCCGATGTTCGAAAAGGCAAACACTGCAGTAAATGCAACATTTCTTAACGCTACTGAAAAGGAATTCGTTCATGTACTCAATTTGGCGAGAATGAATCCATATCTTTTTTCCGAAACAGTTCTTAAAAAATTTGCAAAGGACCATGGCTACACCTTCCCAGTAGTGAATATGATAGAACAGATGAAATATGCACGTCCAGTCCGATTGCTAGAACCCCATGATTATTATAACAATAAAATGAATGCTTGGGTGGATTCCATCATCAAAAATAGAAATGAGAGTTTTGAAATTCTAGGTAGAAAATCAAATATGAAAAAAGCAGCTTGCTTAATTTCTGGCGAACTGATTCCTGTAGAAATTCTTTGCCATATGATTGCAGATGAAGATGCAGGCCTCCACTCCATCAGAAACTTGATATTGTCTGACAACAAATCCATCAGCATCATCATCAGAAAAGAAACTGAATGGTTCACCGTGCTAAACTTTGATGAAAAGTCTCCTTTACAATTAGCGAATTACCAAGCCAGTATTGAAGCAGAAAAAGCAAAATTAAAAAGGGAAGATAAAGCGAGAAATACCAGATATGTTTATTACAATGAATGCCAGGAAGACAGTGTACTTCAATATTTCATCAAAAAAAACAAACTAGATCTTAAAAATGCTGTTTTTGTTTCTGCATCAGTAATTGATAGTTTACAAAAAGCTATGGTTGCATCAAAAATGAACATCAACATCAATGAGAAAATTGAAAGTATTGAAATCATAAAAAACATCCCTAAAAAGAAAAATACAGCGCCTAAATATGACTATTTTACTTGGTATTATTATTTTGCCAATCAATCTGAAGGCGACTATGATGTAGATAAACCAATTCATGTTTTCACATTCAGCAGAACGATTCCTGATAGTGCTGGCGAAAATGTAAAAATTAATTTCAAGCAATTAAAAACACCTCCGCTGCTTCCACCTTTTCCTATCGACAGCATCGGCACAACCCCACCTGAAATTGACTATGCTAAAGTTGACAATTACAGTAAAACTATCGGCACGCTTCCAATCAAACAGTTAGCAATAACTTTAACCAAACCCTGGAAAACGCAAGCTGAAAAAGTAAGAGCTATTTACAAATGGATGGATTATAATTTACAATACGACTACCAAGGTTTGGCTACCGGCAAAATGACTACTGAACCTAATGAAGTGCTTGCTAAAAAAGTTGCCGTTTGCCAAGGTTATGCGGAATTATTTTCTGCGCTATGCGACGCCGTAGGAATAAGAAATGAATTGATAATTGGCGTTGCCAAAAGAAATCAGAATCAATTTCTTGGTCATGCATGGAATGCCGTTTGCATTGATAGAAAATGGTACTTAATAGATGTCACCTGGGGCGAAGGGTTTTACTTGAAATCACCGGCATATTTTTATTCCGATCATTTCCCAAAACAAAATCGTTGGACGTTGTTTCCGGAGTTTAAATCATTTAAAGAATTTAAAGAGAACACGTCTTAAATAGAATTCGCAAAATAAAATAATGATTTGCTAAAAAAAGTATAGATGATTCAATTCGAATCACTTTTTTTTTGCCCTAATGAGGACTAAATTTTAAGCAACTTGAGCTAAAATCACTTTAGAATTATTGTACTTTGAAAATAATTTGATTTAATCACCGCGAGAATCAGAATTAGAGAGAAGAAAAAAGTCAGCGCTTCATGATCGCTCTCGCTTTCATTTTCACGCTGACTTATTGTGCCCAGAACAGGAATCGAACCTGCACATCCTTGCGAACGGCAGATTTTGAGTCTGCTGCGTCTACCAATTCCGCCATCTGGGCATTTGAAATTGGAGTGCAATATTACACTAATCGTGTAATCTATCCAAAATACGTTTCAAATATTTTTTTCGGTAATAATAATCTTTGATTTTCAACTGCTCCGCTTCTGCTATTTTGTGGCCACTATTGGCTAGAAGTTGGTGGAATTCCAAATCCATTTTTGCTGCAGCTTCTCTTATCAATTCCCTTACTTTATCGCCCTCTCCATCGTCGAGCAGCTCGTTCACCTCCATCATTTCCATTAAAAAATCGGCTGGCAAGTTGTACTTTTCCGCTTCATCCATACAACCTTTTATTTGCAGGTAATATGCTATCGTTTTTTGCTCATCTTTAAATATAACATATGCCTTATTCACTGCTGCAGACAACTCCAACACCTCAGATTGCTCTGATGCGGTATCGGTTGTATGATAATCGGGATGAAATTTTCTTTGCAACTCGAAATATTTTTTTGTGAGCTCCAACCGATCAACAATTGGCTTTTCTGGCAATGAAAACAATTCAAAATAATTCATGTTGCAAATGTAGTCATGACAATAATCATTTAAAAATGTAAATTGCCCCCAAATAAAAACCAATGCTTAAACTAGGTCTTATCCGTGAAGGAAAAACTCCAACAGATACCAGGGTTGCTTTATCTCCAGCCCATTGCAAATTCATCAACAAAACCCAAGATGGAATTAGTGTAATTGTACAACAAAGCCCCAACCGTTGCTATTCCGACAAAGAATACATCGACGCCGGCATTACTGTTACAGAAGACCTGTCTGAATGTGATGTGTTATTGGGCATCAAAGAAGTCCCCATTGAAATGCTCATTCCAAACAAAACCTATTTGTTTTTTTCACACACTAAAAAATTACAACCATACAATCAAAAGCTGATTAAAGCTATCATCCAAAAAAAAATCACACTCATCGATTACGAATGCTTGGAACATGAAGATGGGAAGCGCATCATTGGCTTCGGATTTTTTGCAGGTATCGTTGGCGCCCACAACGGTATGATGGCTTATGGACATAAAACCGGCGCATTTCAATTAAAGAAAATTAATGCAGAAAAGAACTTTCATGATTTAATTCACACCTATTTTGGACTTCAAATTCCGCCGATCAAAATTGTGGTAACCGGTAGTGGTAGAGTTGCGCATGGCGTTCTAGAAATCATGAACCTGCTCGAAATAACCGAAGTTGAACCCAATGAATTTATTGAAAAAGATTTCTCCTATCCGGTTTATGTTCACCTTAAAGGCAAAGACTTGTATTTACACAAGGATACGCATACCTATGATAGAAACGACTTTCACCACAATCCAGCTAATTATTATTGCACGTTCAAAAAATTCATTCCACATACCGATATTTTAATGAATGGCATTTACTGGGATCACGATGTACCCAGATTGTTTGAAAAAGATGACATCAATAAACCAGATTTTAAAATCCAAACCATTGCCGACATAACCGACGATATGTATGGCTCTGTTCCTTGCAATTTAGGCGATTCCACCATCGACGATCCTGTATATGGTGTTGATAAAAATAGCTTTGAAAAAACTGCTCCCTATTTACCAAACACCATCGACATGATGGCTGTTGGCAATTTACCCAACGAACTCCCTCGAGACGCTAGCAGGTATTTTGGCCAGCAGCTGATTAAGCATGTTTTAAAAGACATTATAGATGGCAATAGCAGCATCATCGAAAAAGCTACCATTGTAAAAAATGGCGTCCTTACCAATCATTATGAATACATGAAAGCTTACGCTTATGAATAGTCGCCAACAAGTGTCAATCGCTTTTTACAGATTCAAATAGTAAGGCTTAAGCAGATCAACAAATGAAGTGGAATACTGTTTTTCAGCCTCGTAGATTATCATGGAACATGGTGACACAAACGTATTTTCTTTTTTTGAGAACAATAGCATGGAACGAAAAAAAGCATGTTTCGGTGTTTGTTTCACATGGAGTTGCTTTTGCAAATACATACTGTTTTTATTGAGCAGATTTTCAAAATAAGCCACTCGATGATAGGGTAACAAAATAGCCGCTAGTCCTTCCTCATTTAAATGAGGCATTACCCATGCGAGCCAAACCGCTAGCGTAATTCCTGCATGATGCTTAGCCAAATTTTGCGCATCTTCACCCGACATCAAATCCCCTTCAAAAAAAGGCGGATTAGAAAAAATAAAATCATATTTTTTTTGAGGCTCAAAATCCTGCAATGCCCGATGATGCAAATGAATTTTATTTTCCCATGGCGAGCAGCTTACATTCTCTTTTGCTTGCGTATACGCGTCTTCGTTAATTTCAACTGCGTCGATGCTGAAGTTGGTTTGTTGTGCAAGCATCAAACTTAACAATCCTGTTCCAGCTCCAATATCCAAGGCATTCAAATTGGTCGTATCGACATCGTTCCAATGCCGACCAATCCAGGCTCCAAATAAACAAGCATCTGTGCAAACTTTCATAGCACATTTATCTTGATGGACAGTAAACTGCTTAAATTGAAAATAATGATTGGGCAATTTTTTGGGGTTTTATTCTAATGAACAACATTATTACCATGATGATTTTGCTGAAGGAGCAATGTTTAAATCATCATACTGACCAGCTAAGTACTTGTAATAACCTGTAATGGCAATCATAGCCGCATTGTCTGTGCAATACTCAAAAGGCGGAATAAATACATTCCATTTTTTTTGCTCCCCCATTTCCTGCAGTCCTTTCCTTAAGCCGCTGTTGGCACTAACACCGCCGGCAATACAAATTTCTTTGATGCCTGTTTGCAATGCCGCTTTTGATAATTTGTTCAATAAAATACTGACAATGCGCTGTTGTACTGAAGCACAGATGTCGTTTAAGTTTTGTGCAATGAAAGCTGCTCTATCTTCTTGTGAAACAACAAATTCTTGCTTATATACATTGCTCGCACCCGCATTGTTTAAAAAATACAATATGGATGTTTTTAATCCCGAAAAACTAAAATCTAATCCTTGTATTTGAGGTTCTGGAAATTGGAATCGATTGGGATTGCCTTCTTTGGCATACTTATCTATGAGCGGACCACCAGGATATGGCAGTCCTATTATTTTTGCTGTTTTATCAAATGCTTCTCCTGCCGCGTCGTCTATCGTTTGTCCAATAACGGTCATCGATAACGGCGATTCGCACAATACAATTTGCGTGTGGCCTCCACTAACGGTGAGGCATAAAAAAGGAAATGTGGGTTTTGGATCTGCAATGAGGTTTGCCAACACATGTGCTTGCATGTGATGAACTGCAATCAACGGTTTGTTCAATGACAAAGCCAGAGACTTGGCAAATTGCCCCCCTACCAGCAATGCCCCAATTAAGCCGGGTGCTTGGGTAAATGCAATGGCATCGATATCACTTAAATTACAATTTGCTTTTTTCAATGCTGCATCTACAACAGGTACAATGTGCTGCATATGCGCTCTGCTGGCCAATTCTGGCACAACCCCACCAAATTGTTCATGTATTTTTTGCGTAGCAATGATGTTCGAAAGTATTTTCGCATCACAGCAAACAGCCGCAGCGGTTTCATCACAAGATGATTCAATTGCTAAAATTGTAGCCATGCGTTTTATATAGTCTTTTCAAATATTATTAAAATCATTAGCCATTTAGCTCCTAATGGCTTTTACAGGATCCATACCAGCAGCTCTAGAAGCAGGAATAATTCCAGCTAAAATACCAACCAACAAACAAATGATGAAGGTTGTCAAAATCATTGGCCCTGATAAATAAACAGGAAAATCTAGCGGCCCCGACAAAATCAACGTAAGCAGGTAAACCAAGAACAATCCTACGATTCCACCTAAAATACAAAGGATTGCTGCTTCCAATAAAAACTCCATTAAAATTGCTGATTTTTTTGCGCCAATAGCCTTCTTCAAACCAATAACAGACGTTCTTTCTTTTACTGTAACAAACATGATATTCGCAATTCCAAACATGCCCACAATTAAGCTGATGCCTCCAATAATGGAACCAACGATATTGATGGTTACAAACGAATCTGAAATCGCTTTGCTGAATGCTTCTACACTGTTTAAGGAAAAATTGTCTTCTTGCAATGGACTTAATTTTCGAATCTGTCGCATCACGCCTTTCAATTCCTGACTTAACGCATCGGTTGTTATTTTTTCTTTTCCTTTAACAATGAGAATGGGATTGGCAAATGCAGGGTCGAATAATTGTCTGGAAAATTTATTGTTCAACATGATGCATTTATCATAATCCCACCCAATGAAGCTCTTGCCTTCTTTTTTAATAACACCGATGATGGTTATTTTTTTTCCTTTGACATCGATTTGTTTTCCAAGTGCTCTGGAAGCCGAACCAAACAAATCCTCTGCATTGGTAAATCCAATGATACAATTGTTGGTGCCACTTGTAAATTCGCTTGTTGAAAAATATCTGCCTGCCTCGAATTGAATGGGTTGAATTTGAATTTGAGATTCATTGATTCCATACACCGTTACATTATCTAGCACGTCATCTTTATGTGAAATGGTTGTGGAGGTTTGCATCAAGTAAGTAACTGCTCCGGTGAGCATCGACCGCTGATTGATCAACGCCGCTTCTTCTAATTTCATGGTAGGCCTAGCCCTCATTTTCCACATGGGCTTATTCGGACCGCCACTGTAATCCCATTTGTCGATGTATATGGTGTTACTTCCTAAGCTTTTTACTTCGTTTTGAATATTTTGTTCGAGCGACCCAACCGTAGTGAGCACACCAATGATACAAAATATACCAAATGCAACGCCGGTTAAGCTCAACGCCGTTCGAAGCTTGTTGACCTTCAATTCCTGAAATGTTAGTCGAACTGAATTTTGAAATATGCCCAATGATTTTAGCATACCGCAAATTTAGACAAATTGTTTGGTTGAAAACTGATTGGGGTTGGTTGTTTGGGGTTTGGCGTTTATTGTTTATTGTTTGAGGTTTGGGGTTTATTGTTTGTTTATTGTTTGAGGTTTGGGGTTTATTGTTTGTTGTT
>CAIQHJ010000063.1 GCA_903871575.1 uncultured Bacteroidota bacterium | reverse complement strand
CGCTTCATTTCCCATCAACAAGATGGCTTCCGTAGTTCCATGATACGCTTGTGGTGAACTACCTTTCAAAGTTGTAGCAATGATTCTTACAGAGCGATGTGCCATCAACCAGGGATGAATAGCTGTGTAGTGCACATTTACCCTTCCCAAACTGGCCATGGTGCTTTGTACAACTTTGCTATTGTATTGATCTACGGTTTTGAGGGAACAAACAATATTCTTAACCCCAAACCAATCGGCCGAACGGATAATGGTACCAAAATTACCTGGGTCTTGAATATCCTCTAACACCAATGTAATGTTGTCATGTACATCAAAGTTTGGTTGGATGCGGCGTTGTTGAAAAACTGCCACCACTTGATTGGGAGATGCATATGATGCAATTTTTTCCAATTCAAAATCTTCAATAACCTGAATCAAATGTAGATATGATTGTGAAAGATGCTGTGGAAGTTTATCTACCCATTGACGGGTTGCATAAATGGCTTCGCAAACGAACATTCCCGATAATAAAAGTTCAGTAACCACCTTTGGGCCTTCTGCAACAAAGACCGCATGCTCATCTCTAAATTTTTTGTGCTGTAAACTTTGAATATATTTGATGGTAGGTTTGCTTAACATAGTTTGAATTTATGCAAAAATTATCGCTGATTTTTCAACTTTTTTTTTCTCATCGAATATGGGTTATGGTATTGTTTACCTTGGCTTCCTGTGGAAAGCCTTTCATTAAGAACGCCCCCCAAAATAGCCACTACCATTACAAAAACAACATCGAAGTTAAGGAAGGTAAGTTTATAAAATCGGAAAGAGCCGCACTTATTCAACGATTAACTGCTCAACTGGATGACAGCTCAAAGGTGGTCATCGTTAAAAAATATGGAATATTTCGCGTACTCAATCATCCCAAAGTATATGATTCTAGTTATACCAACGCCTCCAAAAAAAATATGCTCGGATCAATGTTTCATTTGGGCTATTACAACAGCATCATCACAACTCGTAACGATACATCCCACAAAAAAATAACCGTAAATTATACTATTACAGCTGGCAATCCAACCATCATTGAATCAATCCAATACCAACTCAGTAAGCCCCCACTTCAACGTTTAATTACACAATGGACGGATAAAAGATTTTTGAAAGTCAACAGCATCATCAACAAAGCCGATGTGATTACAGAAGTTGGCAGATTGGTAGACAGCTTTAGAAACAATGGCTATTATAAATTTACTGCCGGCGAATTAAAATTGAAAGGCGACACCACAATCGATGTGCTTACATCTTTGTCGAGCGACCCTTTTGAACAACTGAATTTGATTTCCCAAATTCAACAACAAAAAGATACGCCCAAAATAAAACTGGCTTTTGTATTGAATCCCAATTCCGACAGCATTCGTTTAATAAAGTACTATATTAAATCGATTTATATCATTCCCGATTACCGACAAGGAGACAACATCTACGATAGTTCGATGCACACCATTGAAGCAAATGGATTCACGATAAAATACCACGACCAACTTTTCAATACCAAGTTGCTGGCACGCAACATGAATATACATCCTGGCGAATTGTACAACCAATCGGAATACTACAAATGCTTGTATCGCTTCTCTAGTATTGGCGCCTGGCAATCTGTGAATATGCTCGTTGAAGAAGATAAAGACAGTAGTCATTTGATTTCACTGATTATTGAGTTGAGTCCATCCAAAAAATATGGCTTAGAAAATGCGTTGGAAGTAAGTTATTCGGCATCTAGCAACACCAGCAATGTCTTGGCTGGAAACCTGTTTGGACTGTCTGGAAACATTTCATTGATGAATAGAAACTTGGCCAAGGAAGCTATTCGCATGTCGCATGTATTTAGAGCTGGTATAGAATTCAACAACAACTTGGCTGGCAACACCCGCAATTTGATTAATTCTAACGAGGTAGGCTATACGAACACAACTACATTTCCCAGATTGATTTTTCCGAAAATTCCAGGACTTTTTAATAAGCAGTCTCTGTTTAACAAGGGCGAGAGTTTTATCAATTTGGGCGTTTCATACAATACCAGGCTGAACTTGTTTGACTTGAGAAATATCAATGGAAGTTTTGGATGGAGCGGTATAAACAAAAGAAATTGGAAATGGGTTTGGACGCCTATCAATTTTGGATTCAGCAATGTGTTGAATCAAAGTGACAGCTTTAGAAACATCATTGCAGAAAATCCATTTTTAAAATATTCTTATAACACCGCATTTGTAAATGGAATGGGTGTTAGTTTTTCAAAAACCTTAACCGATTTGTATCATCCCAATAGTTTGTCGAGAGAGCTTGCATTCCGCTTTAATGCTGAAGAATCTGGACTTACATGGGGATTGCTGCCAATCTTTAAAAAATACAGGCGTAGATACATTAAAGCCGACGTTGAAATAAAGGAGACCATAAAATATGAGAAATCAAGTATAGCTCTCCGTGGCTTTGTGGGAATTGGTGTTCCGTTATTGGGTTCTGATACGAATCGGACACTACCTTTTTTCAAACAATATTTTGGTGGTGGTAGCAATAGCATGAGGGCTTGGCCAGTAAGAGGAATCGGACCGGGTGGTAGGCCTTTGGTTCCATTTACCACAACAGAAACGGTATTCAACGACAGAACAGGCGATATGCAATTGGAGTTGAATGCAGAATATCGATATGATATTGCTAAAATTATTCCCAATACGCTAACCCTGCGCGGTGCTGTATTTGCAGATATTGGCAACATTTGGAATTTAAAAAACACCAAACTGGATGGCAGTGCCGACAGTTCTCAAATACAATTAAAAAATCTTTACAAACAATTGGGCGTTTCAGCTGGAACGGGCCTTCGATTGGATTTTAATTATTTTGTTTTGCGTCTAGATTTTGGTTTTCGATTTAAAAGACCAGAGCGCTATTATATCCATGATGGTTGGAAAGCGCCAGACATCAATTTCAGCGATGGTTTCAAGAAAATATTTGCGCGTGGAGAGAATGATGAGTACAGAAAATGGCGCTATGAAAATTTCAATTTCACAATTGGAATTGGATACGCATTTTAGTTAGGGCATTGGTTCTTCATTTGATTGCATCTCAACAATCATGTCTAGAAAGTTATCCATTTGAAAAGCATCTTCTACTTTAAAATCGCCAATGGCCGTGCGGCGAAGCGAACTTAAAAAAGCACCACATCCCAACTGCTGACCAAAATCGTGCGCCAAGCTTCGTATATACGTTCCTGTTGAACAGGTAATTTTAAAGAAAACCAGCGGCAATTGAATGTCGGTAATTTCGAATGATGCTATATTAATTTTACGCGGTTGTAAGTCGATATCTTCTCCCCTTCTGGCCAATGTATACAGTGGAGTTCCTTTTTTCTTTATGGCAGAATACATGGGCGGAACCTGATCAATTTCACCAATAAACAATGAGGTTGCTTTGTGTATTTCCGCTCTGGAGAGATGAGAAATATCCATTTGATTTTCGGGCAAACTTTCTAAATCATAGGTAGGTGTTGTGGCGCCTAATGTGAAAGTGCCGGTATATTCCTTGGATTGAGCCATGAAATCATTGATCTTCTTCGTAAACTTTCCGGTGCATACGATGAGCAAACCTGTAGCTAAAGGATCGAGCGTTCCTGCATGTCCTACGCGCTTTACTTTCAAATAACTCCGCACACTTTTTACTACATCAAATGAACTCCAATGGGCCGTTTTATCTATCAACAACAATTTCCCTTCTTCAAAAATCGACAAGGTTGTTGGGCTGATTTTTACAAACGGGCGGTTATTTGTTTTTGGCGTTTCATCCGCAGTTGTGGATGCCATAAACTTTGCTCTGTACGATCCTTTCTGTGCCAAGCTGTAGTGTTGAAAATGAATTAATAAGCTCTTGCAAATAACACGCGCTGAACACTTGGATTGCCTGTTAGGATGCATTGACCTGCTTCTTGTTTATTGTCTAATGGAATGCAGCGTATAGTGGCTTTCGTTAGCTCTTTTATTTTCTCTTCCGTCTCTGCTGTTCCATCCCAATGCGCCGATACAAATCCAGCTTTTGTATCCAACAATTCAATGAATGATTCCCAGCTATTCGCTTCGCGGATATTTTCATTTCTAAAAGCCAATGCACGGTTGAAAATATTTTGCTGAATTTCTTCCAATAAATTTTGAATATAATTGGCAATGCCGTCAATAGATACAACCGATTTTTCTTTGGTATCTCTTCTTGCCAATTCCACAACATTGTTATCTATATCTCTTAAGCCTAGTGCAACACGCACCGGCACTCCTTTCAATTCGTATTCGGCAAATTTCCATCCTGGACGAGCATGATCATTGCTATCGTATTTTACCGAGATGCCCAACTGTTTTAATGCATTTACTATTTCTGCTACTTTGCCATCAATGATTGGCTTGCTTTCTTCTCCTTTATAAATGGGCACGATTACAACTTGCAATGGCGCAATTTTTGGCGGCATGATGAGTCCTTGATCGTCGCTATGAGCCATAATCAATGCACCGATTAAACGAGTAGAAACACCCCAACTTGTAGCCCAAACATATTCTTGCTTGTTTTCTTTATTGAGAAATTGTACATCAAATGCCTTAGCAAAATTCTGACCAAGAAAATGAGATGTCCCAGCTTGTAATGCTTTACCATCTTGCATTAACGCTTCTATACAATACGTATCTTCTGCTCCTGCAAAACGTTCGTTGGCAGACTTCACACCTTTTATTACAGGCACGGCCATAAAATTTTCAACAAACTCAGCATACACATCAAGCATTTTTTTTGTTTCTTCGATGGCTTCTTCTTTTGTTGCATGTGCAGTATGACCTTCTTGCCATAAAAATTCTGCCGTTCTTAAAAACAAACGCGTTCTCATTTCCCATCTTACCACATTTGCCCATTGGTTAATCAACAACGGCAGGTCTCTGTAGGATTGAATCCATCCTTTGTAAGTGTTCCAAATGATGGCCTCACTTGTTGGACGAATCACCAACTCTTCTTCGAGCTTTGCTTCGGGGTCAACCATTAATTTGCCTTTATTATTGGGGTCGTTTTTTAATCTGTAATGCGTAACCACTGCACATTCTTTAGCAAAGCCCTCCGCATTTTTTTCTTCAGCTTCAAATAAACTTTTAGGAACAAACAACGGAAAATAGGCATTCACATGACCAGTGGCTTTGAACATTTTATCCAATTGGTCGCGCATGTTTTCCCATAAAGCATAGCCATAAGGTTTAATAACCATGCAGCCTCTTACCGCTGAGTAATCGGCCAATTCTCCTTTGATGACTAAGTCATTGTACCATTGCGAATAATCTGCTGCCCTTGATGTTAGTTCTTTGCTCATATTGATTGAATAAAATTATATATTGAATTAAAAAGTCCGCATCCAAAAAAAATCAAATTGGGATGAGGCTGATGCTATTTTTTTTAAAATTTAACAGCAGGTTTGCATTCATTAACTCCGCAAAAGTAATAACTTCATTTTACAATCCTTTTAAATGTAGGATCATGCATACCAAATATTTCATTTTTTCTTTTTTATTGATTGTTTTTACCAGCTGCAGCAATAGTTATAAAACTACGCAAACGCCAGATGATGTTTATTATTCACCTATTAGCGTATTGAAAGTGCAGGAAGATGCAACATCAGCACAATACACCAATGCCGATGAGCGACAAATTCGCATGTCGAAGTACGATCGTCGCTGGAATCATTTTAATGACGATTACAACTATCAATACAATCCATATCAATATGGTTATGGTTATTATTACAATCCTTTTTATTCGCCTTACCCGGCATATCATTTCCACATCAATCAGCAACCTGCCATCAATTCTACGCCCCGAACAGTCAACTTGAATAGCTATATTTTTCATCAACAATATGTGGTAGATCCCAAAACAAGCAACAGTCCCATTCGGTTTACACAGCCAGTTAGGCATTACAACAACAGCAACCAATCGGGCAACACCCGAACATATATCAATCCTTCGCAAAATACAAGCGCTGGCGATAATAACACCCGCACCTATAGTCCATCATCTGGAAACCATTCATCGAGCTCTAGCACTGAGGTGGTACGACCTAAACGAGGTTAATTTATTTTACTTTCATTTTTTGCCATGAAAAAATATTTTCTATTTCTGTTGATTTTAATTTCAGCAACAAGCATTGCACAAATACCAGAAGATGTGCTTCGTTATAGTTGGCATACCCACAATGGATCGGCTCGATATATGGCCATTGGTGGAGCAATGGGTTCGCTTGGTGGCGAGCTTTCTGCCAGCTTTATCAACCCGGCGGGCTTGGGTTTGTTTAAGTCGGGCGCACTTTCTTTTTCTCCTGCATTTTTGCACAATCAAAATGAAAGCAATTATCGAGATGCAGCAGGTAAACAAATACACAATGCATTTTCATTTGGACAACTGGGCTATGTTGCCGGATTTTCAGATCCAACTGATGCATCAAAAACACATGCCATTTCGATAGGGTTTAATCAAACAATCAATTTCAATAACCACATTCAATATGCTGCGTTAAACAATTACAGTTCATTTAGCGAGCAGTTTGCAGAAGAATTTGCAAAGGCCAACTTATCCATAAATGAGGTATTGTCGAGCAATTCTCCATTGCCATACACCGCTGCTCCTGCTTTGTATACCTACCTCATGGATACCGTTACCATCAACGGCATTGTACAAATTAAAACAGCACCAGAATATTTATTAGATTCTGGCAAATCTGTTTTTCAAAGCGTGGACAAAACAACTCGTGGCGGTTTGTATGAGCTTGCAATCTCGTTTGCATCCAACATCAAGGAAAAATGGTTGTATGGAATTACACTTGGAATTCCCATCATGAGTTATCACAGCCAAACTACATTTACAGAAAGTGATCCAACAACAGACACCAGCAACAAATTTGGATCATTCACATACACCGACAATTACAAAACAAGTGGCGTGGGCATCAATGCTAAGTTTGGTGTAATTTATCGACCAAAACCTTACATCAGATTGGGACTAGCCATCCACACACCGCATTTCTTAAGTTTATCAGATACCCGCACTACCCGATTGACGACCAATTTGGAAGGCCCCATTGCCCAATACGATTGTGCATCAACCATTTTTACCAACAACCAAGCGGGCGTGAGCAAATACGGATTTAATTCAGCTTGGAAAGCGATCATAAGTGGTTCGTATGTATTTAGAGAAGAGGAAAACATCAAGCGTCAACGTGGATTTTTGTCTGCAGATGTTGAATATGTTCGACATCGGGCAAGTCGCTTTACAAGCAACAATGAATTACCCACAAAAGAAGAAACGGCCTACTACAAACAATTGAATACGGTTGTAAAAAATGAATACAAAAGTTGTGTAAATGTTAGAATTGGAGGGGAGTTAAAGTACAATGTTATGATGGGAAGATTGGGGTTTGCATATTATTCAAATCCATATAAAGATTTGGCATTTCGTGCCGGAAAAACCATGTTGAGCGGAGGATTAGGTTACAGAGACAAAGGCATTTTTATTGATCTTACTTATGTATATACCATGAGTAAAGATGTGGATCTACCCTATCGATTAGCCGACAGAGACAACACATTTGCCAATATCAATCAACAGCAAGGAAATGTAGTAGCTACGTTTGGGGTGAAGTTTTAGCGGTTTGATTTCGTAGGATTTCGATGGATTGAAGAACTTGTAAAAAATCGGGTGAATGCCAAGTTATTTCAGGGTCTTTCGCAAACCAAGTCATTTGTCTTTTGGCATAATGTCGGGTGTTTTGTTTAATCAAGTTAACCGCATCTTCCAACTTAATTTCCCCATTGAAATAATCAAACAATTCTGAATACCCTACTGTTTGTAAAGCATTCAATGATTGAAAATGTTGTAACTGAGCAACTTCATCAAGCAATCCTGCTTCCATCATGATATCCACTCTTGTATTGATTCTTTCGTATAAGCTGACTCTTGGCAATTGTAAACCAATTTTGATGATTTGAAAAGGGCGCTGTTTTTTCAATTTCGATTGAAAAGAGACGATGGATTGTCCGGTACCGCGTTTCACTTCGAGTGCCCGCATCATCCGTTGAGGATTTTTCATCTCACCATGTACAACATACAATTCATCTTCAGCATGCAACTGTTGTGTAAGCCAATCGAAGCCAAACAATTGGTAATTGTGTACGATATCTGTACGAATATTTTCAGCTACGGCAGGTATTTGATCGAGTCCTTCGCACAATGCTTTAATGTACAACCCTGTTCCGCCAACGACCAAAGCGATGTCATTTTTTTGAAAAATTGTATCAATGGCACTTAATGCATAATGCTCAAAGTCAGCAGCAGAAAGCAATTGATGGATGGTGTGGCTATTGATGAAATGGTGATGTACAAGTTTGAGTTGTGACGCCGTAGGCTTGGCTACGCCGATGTTCAGTTCCTGATAACATTGACGGCTATCCGCAGAAATGATTTCTGTTGAAAAGTGTTGGGCCAATTGAATAGCCAAATCCGTTTTACCAATTGCGGTAGGCCCTACCAGAACGATACAAGTTTTTTGCATGGGTTTGTTGTGGAGTTTGTAGAGAACTCTAAACAAGTAATTAAGATCAATTAAAATGCGCTTTCGTCGGCGCTTTCGTCGGTTAGCACATCATCGGTTGTATCTGTGTCCTCTTCACCTTCTTCCCCAAATCCATCGGTTAACGCATTGGGTTGTAGGTCGTATTTTTCTTCCATCTCTGCAAGTCGAGTATCGATTAGTCCTTTTGTGCCGTATTGAGAAGGGCCAACGCCTTCGGTTCTTACGCAAGCAGGATACTCCATTTTTTTATTTTCTTCTTTGTCTACGTTGATAAGCTCCACCATAAAATTCCAATTCTTTACAAAGTCGTAGAGATAAATAAATTTTTGATTGGGGTCTGCAATTTGGCTGCCGATGTTAACATCCGACATAATCAACGGATCAACGATGTATTGTTTATCGTATTTTTCGAACGTAATTTCCTTTCCTCTTTGCCATGCATCATTGCTTTTGAAAAAAGTAGCTGCATGTTTGTTATCGAATTCATATGCTTTTAAAATTGCAAAATGAAAATCGAGGAAAGTTTGTTGGTGTTTGATGACGATGTCTCTATAGATACTTTCGTCTTCTTCCCAGTAGATTATAAATTTTAGTATTGCCATAATCAAAAATAGGGAAAAGTTTTTATTTCTAGATTGGGGTTGTTTGGGGTTTGGGGTTTGGTGTTTGGGGTTTGGGGTTTGGGGTTTGGGGTTTGGGGTTTGGGGTTTGGGGTTTGTTGTTTGGGGTTTGTTGTT
>CAIQHJ010000062.1 GCA_903871575.1 uncultured Bacteroidota bacterium | reverse complement strand
TTACTTTTGGAGGGATAGCATACGGTGTAGCTGTAAAGCCCATTGTGTTGGATACCAATCTGCCACTTCCGTTGCTGAAAGTAGAAATCAATCTCACTTCAATGTTGTAGGTAACGTTCACACTCAATACCAATTGATTCAACAAGAAATCATTGAATTGATTTTGTGTGAATGATACTGTTAAGTCTTTGCTGATAGCCAAACGCTTGATGTTGGCACTGGTGAAATTTGCACCCAACGTATCTATTTCCATTGTGTAAGAAACATCTTGTGAACTTACACCATTGTTGAATTGATAATTAGGATTTGTCCAGCTAAATCTTACTGCTTCCTGATCTTTTGTTAAGAAAGCTAAAGGAATAGTCGTTGCTTGATTGGCAGACAATACCGGATTGGTTCCGCCTAATAATGTTACAATTTTTTCGTCTTTTTTACAAGCAGTAAAAACGCTTGCAATCATTGCAAAAAGGAATAGTTGTTTTAATAAATTTTTCATTTTTTTTATTTTTAATCGGTTAAAAATTAATAACCAGTGTTTTGAGTCAAGTTTGGATTGGCTGTTCTGTTGGCTGCAGGAATTGGGAAGATATTGTATTTATCGTCAACGCCCGTACCTGAAGAAACACCACCTTTCCATGGCCATACATAAGTAGATGAAGTTAGCAAACCATAACGAACCAAATCCGTTCTGCGATGCCCTTCCCAATACAATTCTCTTGCTCTTTCATCCAAGATGAAATCTGTTGTTAATTGTCCTGCAGAAATATTTCCATTGGTATTGCCATATGCTCTTTCTCTGATGTTGTTGATGTATGACAAAGCCAAACCAGCATCACCACTTCCTCCACGCAATGTTGCTTCTGCATAAATCAAATACATTTCAGATAAACGGAAGACAGGGAAATCTACGTCAGAGAACGTACCTTGAATGTCGTGTGCAGGCAAACCATCTGAACGAATGTTTTTGTATTTGTTTACATGTAATCCATTAGAAAAATTGCCCACATCAGCAATATCAATCTGTGCAGGAGAAACGCCAAAAGATGATGTAGTAAACATTGCACGCTTATCGGTTGCTCCAGTCAAATCGCTGAACTTATCTGCCAACCCTTTGGTAGCTCTGTAACCATACCATCCACCACCAACGCCGTATTCGTTGTGGTCATCACCCGCAGCACAATGCACAAAGAATGTGGTATTGCCATACGCTTGTGTACGCAATCCATCACAATTGATAGAGAAGATAAACTCATCGGTACATCTGTCGTTATCTGCCATAAACAATTCTTTATAGCTCGTATGCAATTGATATCCTGCGTCGATTACTTTTTTAGAATACGTAACTGCATTGGTATAATCTGCTGTATTTTCTACACCTGTATACGTTTTTGCATTCAAATAAACACGTGCCAACAAAGCCCAAGCTGCTGCTTTATCTACACGACCATATTCAATTGATTTTGCAGCAGCCAATTCTCCGTTTGCCGCATTATCATCCGTAATGTCTTTTAATTCTTGTGTGATGTAAGCAAACAATTGCGCTCTGCTTTTTTCACCTGGGGTAAACGCGCCTACCAAATCAGCTTCTGTAATGAATGTTGATTTACCAAACAAATCCATCATTACCCAATAGTTGAACGCTCTTAAAAATCTAGCTTCACCATTTGAGTTTCTGATATTGGTTGCATCCACTCCCGTAATACCTCTTTCTGCTAATTTAGCATCAGTTGATTCACGAAGATATTCATTGATCAACGTGATGTTGTAGATTGGACGTGCATAAATTCCTTTTAAGAATGGATCGCCACTTGTCCATTTTAAGTTATGAAAATCTTTGATGGTTTGGTCATTCCAAGCTACCACCGCTTCTTCAGTTGGCAATTCTTCACAATTGAACAACATTCTGATGAATGCTACTTGAGAACCTTCATCCAATCCTCCACCGATGTCCGGATTTCCAGCAGGACCAGAATTTCCTGTGATAGATAAGGTACCGTAAATTTTAGCTAACACACTTTTGTAACCTGCTGCATCTGAGTAGGTTTTTTCTGGTGTTAAATCATTTACCGGATACAAATCCAGCTTTTTTGCGC
>CAIQHJ010000061.1 GCA_903871575.1 uncultured Bacteroidota bacterium | reverse complement strand
TTTTCCACCACCGATAAGCGATTACAGCAATCACCACAAAAGGAGTTAACATCAAGTACAAGATGCCATTGTTTAAACCCAACGCTGGTTTTTCACCCAACTGAGCAGCGGTTTTGGTACACATCGAACATTGGGCCATTCCCCAAAAAGAAGCAAGGAGAAATAAAGCGAGAAACGATAATTGCAGCAGACATTTTTTCACAGCACAAATGTAAAATAAAAAACCCTCTCGAAGCGGAGAGGGTTCATATTCTTTCTATAAAAAATTAAGCTTCCTGAGACTGTGATTTTGAAGCGCGTTTTCTATCTTCTTCGTTCAAAATGGTTTTTCTCAAGCGAATGCTTTTTGGTGTAACCTCAATGCACTCATCTTGTTGAATATATTCCATGCATTCTTCCAAAGTCATTAAGATTTTTGGTGCCGCTTTTGAAGCATCATCCGATCCACTTGCGCGGTGATTGGTTAATTTTTTTGCCTCTGTAGCATTCACCACCAAATCTCCTGGTTTTATGTGCTCTGCAATAATTTGACCAGCATATACTTCATCTCCTGGATCTACAAAAAATCTACCTCTGTCTTGTAGTTTATCGATAGAGTAAGCCGTTGTTTTTTCTGTTGTTTTGGATAACAAAACGCCATTGTTTCTACCTGGAATTGAACCTTTCCAAGGCTTGTATTCCAAGAAACGATGTGCCATTACGGCTTCACCTGCAGTGGCAGTAAGCATGTTGCTTCTTAAGCCAATCAATCCTCTCGATGGAATTTCAAATTCTAAATGTTGCATTTCACCTTTGGTTTCCATGATGAGCATTTCGCCTTTTCTTTGGGTAACCATATCGATTACTTTACCACTAAATTCTGAAGGCACATCTACCACCAAGTTTTCATATGGCTCATGTTTTTTGCCATCAATTTGTTTTACCAATACTTGAGGTTGTCCAATGGTTAATTCAAAACCTTCTCTTCTCATGGTTTCAATTAAGATACCCAAGTGAAGAATACCGCGTCCATATACTAGGAAGCTATCCGCGTTGTCGCTGTCTTCCACACGAAGTGCCAAGTTCTTTTCAGTTTCTTTAAACAAGCGATCGCGCAAGTGACGGCTGGTAACAAACTTTCCTTCTTTACCAAAAAATGGCGAGTTGTTGATACCGAACAACATACTCATGGTTGGTTCATCTACACTGATTACCGGCAATGCTTCTGGATTTTCTGAATCAGCAATGGTGTCGCCGATATTAAAATCATCCAAACCTACTACTGCACAAATATCACCGGCAACAACTTCTTCTGCTTTCTTTTTGCCCATTCCTTCAAATACGTATAGTTCTTTGATTCTCATTTTTTTGATGCTGCCATCAGTTTGCATCAATGCTATTTGCTGATTTTCTTTTAGTACACCACGGGCCACTTTACCTACTGCAATTCTACCCAAGAAAGAGGAGTAATCCAATGAAGTGATTTGCATTTGAGAATATCCTTCGTTCTTTTTTGGTGCAGGCACATATTCAATGATACCATCCAATAAAGGAGCAATATTGTCTATTTGCGTAAGTGAATTATTGAACCAACCGTTTTTACCAGAGCCATAGAAAGTTGGGAAATCCAATTGCTCTTCGGTAGCATCCAAGTTGAAAAACAATTCAAAAACCGCATCATGCACTTCATCCGGACGGCAATTTGGTTTGTCTACTTTATTAATCACCACAATAGGACGCAATCCTAAAGCGAGTGCTTTTTGCAACACAAAACGCGTTTGCGGCATTGGTCCTTCAAAAGCATCCACCAATAACAATACACCATCTGCCATTTTTAAAACCCTTTCCACTTCACCACCAAAATCCGAGTGACCAGGGGTATCAATCACGTTAATCTTAACGTCTTTATAGGTTACAGAAACGTTTTTACTGAAAATGGTAATGCCTCTTTCTCTTTCCAAATCGTTGCTGTCCATAATCAATTCACCAGTCTCCTGATTATCTCTGAAAACTTTTGTGGCATGTAAAATTTTGTCCACCAATGTCGTTTTTCCGTGATCTACGTGGGCAATGATGGCGATGTTGCGAATATTCATATAATTTTTTTTTGGATTTTGCTTTTAGCTGAATGTGAGCGAATAGGGCTTACTATTGATAGCTTACAGCAAAATCTGCTGTTTTTTGACGCGCAAAGGTAACACTATTCGGCCGCTTGGCAAGAACTTTCATGTAATTAGTTTATTAACCTTTTGCAGATGGGACACAATCGCTATCAAATTATAAAAAAACTTCGGTCACATTTCTTCACAATACAGCATCTAAAAAAAATTGGTACTCAATTATTGTATAATTTTAAACTTCATTCTTATCGCATGTCTTTCAAGTTATTTTCTGATTATACACCTGCAGGTGATCAACCGCAAGCTATTGCAGCGCTTACCCAAGGCATTTTGGATGGCGAAAGATATCAGACATTGCTTGGTGTTACGGGAAGTGGAAAGACATTTACGATGGCCAATGTGATTCAGCAAATTCAACGGCCTACCATTGTACTCACACACAATAAAACATTGGTTGCTCAATTGTATGGGGAATTTAAACAGTTTTTTCCTGATAATGCAGTTGGATATTTTGTTTCCTATTACGATTATTATCAGCCCGAGGCTTATATGCCCGTTACGAATACATACATTGAAAAAGACCTCAGCATCAATGAAGAGCTCGACAAGCTGCGATTGCAGGCAACCGCGCAATTGCTCAGCGGCAGGCGGGACATTGTAATTGTTGCCAGTGTGAGTTGCATTTATGGTATGGGTAATCCCACAGAATATGAAAACGGAATCATTCGCATTTACCAGGGACAAGTGCTTTCCCGTCAAGGATTTTTACATGCATTGGTGAATTCATTGTATCATAGAAGTCAGGGTGATTTTGAAAGAGGTTCGTTTCGGGTGAAGGGAGATACCATCGACATCAATTTACCATATGTGGATTTTGGATACCGAATTTGTTTTTTTGGAGATGAAGTAGAATCGATAGAAACCTTGGAGCTCACCACCGGCAAGCGCATAGGAACGGTTGAAAATGCGGCCATATTTCCAGCCAATTTATATCTCGCTCCAAAAGACATGATGGCGCAAGTAATCAATGATATTCAGGATGAGTGTGCCGCACAAGTGGCCTATTTTAAAGACACGGGTAAGTACATCGAAGCGCAGAGAATCAGTGAACGGGTGAACTATGATTTAGAAATGATTCGGGAATTGGGGTATTGTTCTGGTATTGAAAATTATTCGCGATTCTTTGACAGAAGGAAGCCCGGTGCTCGTCCGTTTTGCCTGCTGGATTATTTTCCCAAAGACTTTTTGATGATTATCGATGAGAGTCACCAAACCATTCCTCAAATCAGCGGCATGTATGGAGGCGATCGAAGTCGTAAACTTACCTTGGTTGAATACGGATTTCGCTTGCCTTCTGCAATGGACAATCGACCGCAAAATTTTAATGAGTTTGAAAACTTGGTTAATCAAACCGTTTTTGTTTCCGCCACTCCTGGAGAATATGAATTGCAAAAATGTGGCGGTGTAGTTATAGAGCAAGTGGTACGACCAACAGGATTGTTGGATCCGCCAATTGAAGTAAGGCCAACATTGAATCAAATCGATGATTTATTGGATGAAATCGACAACAGGATTCAAAGAGGCGACCGCGTACTGGTTACTACCTTAACCAAAAGAATGGCAGAGGAGATGAATAAGTATCTTGGTAAAATCAACATCAAATCAAAATACATACACAGTGATGTAGACACGTTGGAAAGAGTGGAAATATTGAGAGAATTGAGATTGGGTGTGATTGATGTTTTGGTGGGGGTTAACTTATTGAGAGAAGGCTTGGATTTACCGGAGGTGTCATTGGTGGCAATTATGGATGCAGACAAAGAAGGGTTTTTAAGGAATGAAAGGAGCTTAACCCAAACCGCAGGTAGGGCCGCAAGAAATGTAGATGGGCTGGTTATTTTTTATGCAGACAAAATGACCATGAGTATGCAAAAAACAATAGACGAAACCCAGCGCAGAAGAGAGAAACAAATACAATACAATATCCAACACAACATCACCCCAAAGACCATCATCAAATCTGTTGACCAAGTAATTGCGCAAGGCAGTGTGTTAGATGTGAAAGGGTATGATCCTTCTAATCCGCATGCGCTGCAACAAGAAGCACAACAGTTAGGCATAGCCGCAGAAGAGCAGCCAGTGTTTTCCACCATACCTCAATTGGAAAAAGCAGTAGAAAAAGTCAAAAAAGAAATGGAAAAATCAGCAAAAGAATTGGATTTCATGGAAGCTGCAAGACTTCGAGATTACATGTTTGAACTGAAAAATAAGTTAGAAAAAATGAAAGCTTCGTAGTTGCCAAATGATGCGCATTGTCATTTTTTAAGGAACATCATATTGCTGTAAAACCCGGTGTAGTGCTACGTTTCCGGTGCTGTTGTCGATGGTAATGGATTCGATAAGGCCGATACCTTTTGCATAATACAAATCTGTTTCAGACACCACCACATTTCCAAACAATGGAAAGTTGGCTGATAATTGTTGATGCACCCAAATGACATCTGTGAACTCGCGTCCCAAAACTTGTCGGTTGATGGACTTTGCAACAATTTTGTAATCGTAAATATTGTTGGTACCGCTTCCGGGTTGGATGCATTGCCAGGTGAAGCCAGTTGGTTGATTGGCTTGTAAGGGTATGTTGATTAAGGCAACTCCGGCGTTGTTGTATTGCAATGTTGTGGATGTGCCATTCGCGCAACGGTAATAAACGCGGTTGGCATTAAGGGTTGATGCAGAATAGGTGATGCCGCTGATGATGGTGTCAGCGGATGTGCGCAGGGTGATGGTTTTATTGGCCGTACTTCCCACGCTTGAATCGATGTAATGGTAAACGGAGCTGTCACACCAAGGTAAGTAAATACAAGATTTGCACAACAAAGACGTATCACCATAATCAATAGGAAAGTCATTTTCTACACTGTAATCTTTATCACAAGAACTAAGCATTCCTGCAAACAGCATACAACAAATCAATACAATGAAAGTAAATTTCCAATGCTTCATGCCTCAAAAATAAGTTGAAAATGGTTGTATTAGGATGATTGTTTGAGGAGAACTGCAAAAATTTGTGATAGGATTAATTATCTTTAATAGCATAAATAAAAATTAGGTATGAATAGGGAAATCGACAATTGGCATAGTCCGGCATTAAACAAGCAAATGGAAATTGCCTGTTATGGTCATTATGGA
>CAIQHJ010000060.1 GCA_903871575.1 uncultured Bacteroidota bacterium | reverse complement strand
GTGGGCACAACCAACCCTTGTACAGGAATAACCGTCAATATATCTACTACACAAACAAATCCCACAACTGGTCAATCAAATGGTTCCATAACAGCTACGGCTACCGGCGGAAATGGTTTTACTTATAGTATCAATGGTGGCGCATTCCAAAGCAGTGGAACTTTTAATAATTTAGCAACCGGCAACTATACCATAACTGCACAAAACGCTAATGGCTGTTCGGGTTCCACTACCGTTGCGCTCGGCTCTACTAATCCTTGTACAGGTGTTGTGATAACAGTTACAACCACGAAAATAAATCCAACTACAGGTCAATCTAATGGCAGCATTACTGCAAACGCCACCCCTGCTGGCTCTTACACGTATAGCATCAATGGTGTCAATTTTCAAGCATCGGCCACCTTTAATAATTTGGCAGCCGGCACTTACACCATCACTGCAAAAAATACAAATGGCTGCATTGGATCCAATCAAACAACTTTGGTTGGCACCAATCCTTGCACAGGCATTACCATCAATATTGTTCCTACCGTAGTGAGCGTATTGCCTTGTCCATCAACTTTAGGAAGCATTACAGTTAGTGCGACTGGCTCTACCGGATTTACATATAATAAAAATGGTGGTGCTTATCAAGCTAGCAATGTTTTTTCTGCATTGGCTGCAGGCAATTATACGATTGGCGTGAAGGATGCAAATGGATGCACCAATTCACAAGTTATTTCGGTAGGCACATCTGTTATGGGACCTAACTTTA
The DNA here is from genome assembly GCA_903871575.1 of uncultured Bacteroidota bacterium. GTDB lineage: Bacteria > Bacteroidota > Bacteroidia > Chitinophagales > Chitinophagaceae > Ferruginibacter. The sequence goes on along the minus strand of CAIQHJ010000060.1, from coordinate 2,971 downwards.
CAAATGTCAAAAACATTATCCAAGCCAATTGTTCGGGCTGTCATTTAAATGGGGGCAATGACGGTGGTTATAATTTTGATAACGATTGCAGCATTGTAACCAAATGGAGTCAAATCAAAGGCGCTTGTGTGTCTCCGTATACGTTGAGAAGAATGCCACCATCTGGAGGCGGGTTATCCTCAACTTTGCAAGCTCAAATAACGGCATGGGTAAACGCTGGTCATAGATACACTGACTAAAACATACACAATCAAGTTCATTATTTTTAATTTTAATTGAGATCTTATCATGAAAAAATCATCTTGCCTTCTTACCCTTTTTGTTGTCTTTTCAATGGCTTTGCCAACTGGCTGTTATTACGATAAAGAAGATTTGCTATATGGTAATAGTACTGTTGATTGTTCAACAATCGACAGCAAGTACAGCACGGTTATTTCACCATTGATGCAAACTAAATGTTCATATAGTGGATGTCATGATGCAGGAAGCTCAGCTGGTGGCTTGGTTTTGGAAAATCACACACAAGTATCTGGAAGTGCTGGGAGCATCAACCAAAGATGCATCATAGACAGAAGCATGCCTCCAGGAACACCGCTTACTACTACAGAATATACTGCTTTAAAATGTTGGATTCAAGCGGGCGCACCCAACAACTAAATTGTAATTATGAAAAAAAATAAAGTCATATTATATACTGCTTTGTCAATTGTATTGTTATCAGCAGTTTTTGTATTTTATAAATTGAAACAAAAGCCTGCAACAAGCAAAGACAGCGAAGCCATTGCAGAATTGAGTGCCAGCGAATTGATTATGGGCTTGGATACCAGTCAGCTTCGATTGTCGAAAGTTTACATGGACAAAAACATCGCCATTAAAGGCATCATCAAAGAGATGAACGAAAAAACATACAATCTAATTATCGACGCCGGAAAAGATGCTTACATCAATTGCAGTTTCGATAGCACTCAATTCACTCAATACAAATCAGCTTTCGTTTTGGGAAAAGAAGCCAATATCAAAGGTATTTACTACGGTTGTGATGGTTTTGAAAAAACCGACGACTTGATGGAATTGATGCCTGTAGAAAAAAGCGCACTCCTTAAAACTTGCTGCATCAACAAAAAATAATCACCAAAATTTAAAACAATGAAAAAAGTCCTTTTCTTATCTATCGCGTGCATTTCTTTGTCAACTGCTTTTGCGCAAACAAAGTATTTCACCACAAAATCTGGTTATACATCTTTCGATGCAGGAACTGGCGTTGAAGACATTACTGCAATCAACAAATCTACAGTTACTGTAATCGATCCAACGAGTGGTGCCATTCAGTTCTCTATGTTGATTAAAGGTTTTGAATTCAAAAGCCAATTGATGCAAGATCATTTCAATGAAAATTACATGGAAAGCGAAAAGTTTCCAAAATCAACTTTCAAAGGAAACATCACCAATATCAAAAAAGTAAATTTTGCAAAAGACGGTACTTATCCCGTTACAGTTAAAGGCGCTTTAGAAGTGCATGGTGTAAAAAATGAAGTAGAAGCAACAGGCACCATCAAAGTATCAGGAGAAACCGTAATTGCTACTGCAGATTTTTCAATATTACTAGCCGACTATAAAATTCCTGTTCCAAGTGTGGTAGGAGAAAAACTTTCCAAATCAGCAAAGATTAAAGTTAACTGCACCTATTCTGTTTTAAATAAATAATTAAGAACCATGATCCAAATAAAAAAAATCGCTTCGCTTTGCTTGGGTATTTTTCTCTCGGCACAAGTATTTGCTCAACCTGATGATTTATTATCCCTGGTAGAAAAAAAAGGGGAGAACAAAAAAGATTACATCAACAACGCTTTCAAATCGAGTAGAGTGATCAATGGACATTCCATCGAATTTATTGGTAAAGGTGTGATGGATGTTCGAATCCTGCATCGGTTTGGTTTATTGAACTCGGGGTTTAATAATTTATTTGGATTAGACCAAGCCAACATGCGCTTTGGTTTTGATTATGGCGTTTCAAAGGATTTAACGATAGGTATCGGAAGAAGCAATGTGAGCAAAGAATGGGACGGTTTTATTAAATACCGACCAATACAACAATCAAAAGGCGGTAAATTCTCTTCTCCTGTTTCCTTGGTTTTGGTTTCGGGCATAACGGTTAGCACTACCCCATGGGCTGATTTAACACGAAAAAATTACTTTTCTAGCAGAATGGGTTTTTACAACCAAATTATTATTGGTCGAAAGTTTTCAGAGGGATTCAGCATGCAGTTGTCGCCAACACATGTGCATTTAAATTTGGTTCCACGCAACATCGACTTGAATGATATTTTTGCTGTAGGCGCTGGCGCAAGAATAAAATTAACCAAGCGTACTGCTTTCGTAGTTGACTACCATTACATATTAAAGGATTTGAGTGCAAACCTATTTTTTAGCGAAGATGAAGACGACGACGCAAATACATCTGCACCTCAGCCACAAGTATTCAATTTTGTAAACCCGCTTTCAATTGGGTTTGATATTGAAACAGGCGGTCACGTATTTCAACTACATTTTTCAAATGCCACTGGAATGAATGAAAAAGCTTTCATCACCAATACCAATAAATCTTGGGGAAAAGGAGAAATTCGCTTCGGATTTAATTTATCAAGAGTATTCACTGTTGTCAATAAAAAGTAAAAAGTTATGGACAGAAAATCATTTTTATCATCCTTGGGATTGTCTGCAGCTTCTTTGGTTATGGCAAGCTGCTTGGGTAGTTGCAAAAACGAAACGCCTGCCCCAACCGTTGATTTCACAATCGACCTTACTGAGCCTGCATATGCAGCTTTAAATGCACCTGGCGGTTATGTTTATTTGAATGGCGTAATCATTGCCAAAACTACAACCGGAAATATTGTTGCGGTGAGTCAAGCTTGTACACATGAAGGTGCGGCTGTGCAATACCAAAGCAACAACAACCAATTTTACTGTCCTC
>CAIQHJ010000059.1 GCA_903871575.1 uncultured Bacteroidota bacterium | reverse complement strand
GGAGCTACAACTGAAGTAGGATAATTGCTCGTTCCTCCAGGAACAGGTATCCAGTTGTTTACTGCACTAATTGTCTGATAACCACCATTACCATATGTGCCAGTTAATCTGGGATCCCAAACATAATAAGCATTGTCGATTGAATTCCCTCTGTCAAAAACCACACCAGTTGTGTTTGTAAAATCAATGGCAGAAGGATAAGGATTACCTATAGACTGATAACCTCCTGCAGCAATTAGAATACCAGCAGGTGCATCTGTGCCAAGTGCATGAATCGTACCTCTTGAACGCAAAGTTGTAGGCTCAGGCAATTGTGATATAGTTGTAACGTTTCTGTTGCCTCGAATAAAAACCATGAATCCCTTTCTATTTTGTATCGGGTAATTATTGGTACTTGGTATGCCTGTAAAAACATTTGTTGCGGTGTCGTAAGTTTTCATTGAAGATGATGTAGATCTGACATCAAAACCAAGGGCAAGCGCATCTTGTAAATCACTTGTAATTTGTGTACCATAACCAGGGATTGGATTTTGGTTTGGCAAAGTTGCGTTCTCCTGCCATGATTGTTTTACAGTTTGTGTGCCACGTATAGGTGCGGTGATGAACTGCCATGATTTTCCATGTTGTCCGATTCCACTTCCGGTAGGGATATATCGCTCTACAACAAATCTGCCATTTCCGTAAGTGAATCCTGCATTAGATCCAATTGCAGATACCGAGGCTGTGGCATTGGCATCTGATTTTAAGGTAATATCAAAATTTCCAAGTGCTAAAATTCCATTAGTTGGTTTTAGTTCCAAATTGACGTTGATTGAGTTGTCTAAACTTACACCCGCAGCATTGTTAATCTGTAGTGTATTCATACGAACAATGATACCTTGTCCAGGAAAAGTTTGTGTGGTTGTTCCGGTAAGACTTATGATGCCATTATTGGTTACAGATCCATTATTTATGAAATTACCATAAACAAATAATGTTGCATTACTATCTATTTTGAGTGTTGTGCCCGGATTTAAGGTAATGGTTGCACAATTAGCTATGCTACTGATAGTAGGGTAATTGGTCAATCCCGCATTTAATACTACATTTCTTGGTGCATTTGGTATCCCACCGCACCAATTGACCGGATCGTTCCAATTTGTGTTGATACCCAACCATGAAGAAACGTTTGCAGGAATACTGCCTGAAATGATGATTGACGCTGAATCAAAACAACCAATACTATTGCCAACTAAAACAGCATATGTTCCAGAATTACTTACGGTTATAGTAGATGTTGCACCCAAACCACTACCCCAGGTATATTGAGTTCCGCCAGATGCAGTGAGCAAAATAGAAGGATTCGAACAACTGATTGTAGTTGATGGATTGGCATTAATTATTGCAACAGGTGATGCATTAATGGTTATTCTTCCATTATAAGTCGATGCATTACAAAATGGACCAACGGTAGAAACAGTGTAATTGAACACCCCCGTCTGTGTCGGCGTTCCACTGATGGTAAATACCCCTTGATTGAATACGCCAGTAACACCTGCAGGTAACCCTGTAACATTAACGTTTGTGATATTGCCTGTAGCTTGTAAAACAATATTAACGATTGGAGTTCGTAAGCAAATTGTTTGATTAGCAGTTGAAAGAGGAGAAGTCAGAGACATTGCCTGTCCACGACAAATGATTTGTCCGTAGAATGTACGTGAAGCACAAGTGGATGAAAGCGAAATTGTATAATTGTAGGCGCCAAATGCGGTAGGTGCTCCAGTGATAAGGAGGTTAAATCCATCATACGTGTATGTGACACCGTTAGGTAGACCTGAAACCACTACACTACCTCCAGATCCAACAGTCAAGGAAACTGGAATAATATTGTTATTGATACAAACAGTCTGTGTATCTGTAGAAGGACTGGAAACCAAATTGATAAACGGAGCCATTGATGCGAAAGAGATATCATCTATGCCGAAGCTATTTCCAAGCGGTGAAATTTGAGTGTTGGTTATAGACAATATAGCTGAAGTCGATGTGCCTGAGTTCCAAATTGTATAAAATCTTGTCCAATTATCTGCAGCTGTGTCTGAGTTGCCTCGATTAGGTAATGTAAGCGTATTTCCAACTTGCGTTGAATTTATACTGAACCTCAACCTGCCATTGAACCCAATACTATTCAAACTCATACCCCATGCAGAAAAGTAATAATCAGTGTTCGGAGTAACCTGTACGGTGTCTTGCCACAAAATTGGAGTGGCAAAAGCATAACCGTGTACAATCATGAAGTTTCCGTTTCCTGTAGTGTGGTCATGACCCCAGCAAAGATCACTATAATTATTTGCATTGATACCGATACCATATCTACCGGAAGGATATAGTTCACGTTGATAATTGATCGAGTCTGATACATAAATATATCTTTGTGTACCAGTCGGTGAAGTCACAAATCCTGTATTTCCCTGATTGAAATTCCAGTTCGTTACAAGTTCACTAGAAACGGAAATAGTTGTAGAAACACGACATCCATTATTATTTGTGGCTGTAACGGTATAGTTTCCAACAAGATCTACTATAGTTGTATCTGTTAATGCACCGTTATTCCAATAGTAAGTATAATTTCCTGCAGGGTTAGGTACTGCTTTTAGCTTTACCCTACCTGGCAAAGTGCAATAATCCGAAATAATGGTCAGTGTTGGAAGCGCTGTTGCTGTAATTGTGCCGGTTGCAGTAGTGGTGGTTGTTGTACTAGAACAAATACCTCCTGTTACTGATAATGTGTAATTGAAAGTTCCAATTTGAGTTGGCGTTCCGCTTATGGTAACGATACCCGAAGCTACAGCATAAGTAATCCCGGCAGGTAATCCCGAAACACTTACCGCACTCGAACTTATATTTACACCGGCGTTGTAAACGATATTGGTGATGGCATTCCCTGTACAAACATTCTGAACATTACTGCCAGGGGCAGATGTCAATACCAATGTTTGTCCCTGAGAAACAATCTGTCCCCGGAAGGTTTTTGGAACACAACCACTTATTGAAACGATATAGTTAAAAGTACCCAAAGTTGTGGGTGCTCCACTGATGGTCAAGTTGTAGCCATCAAAATTATGTGTCACTCCAGGTGGCAAACCTGTAACAACCGGTGGCAGTGAATCCAAACCGATTGCAAGATTAACAGGTACAATCGGCGAATTAAGACAAACAATTTGTGTATCTGTAGATGCAGGTGAAACCAAAGAAATGAAAGGACCAAAAGCTCCAATTGAAATATCATCTAAGCCAAAACTGTTACCCAGTGAAATAGTTTGTACATCTGTTATTGCAAATGATGCGGCAGTTGCTGTGCCAGAATTCCATGTTCCATAAAAACGTGTCCAGTTGTCTGGTGCTGTTGGTGATTGACCGTGATTGACCAATGCCAAATTGGTCCCTAATTGATTGCCATTGACAGTGAATTTGAGTATGGGATTATTATTCAAACTGTCCAAGCCCTGCGCCCAAGCTGAGAAATAATATAGGGTGTTGGGAACAACATTTACTGTTTTTTCCCAAGCTGGTACTTGAATCAATGGAAACCCATGAACAATCATGAATTTTCCGTTACGTGTCGTATGATCATGACCTTGGTAAGAAGCGTTGAAATTGTTGGCATTTGTATCAATACTATAAAAACCAGGCGACTGCAATTCCGTTTGTATGCCAGGAGCATCTGGAACATACTGATATTGTTGATTGAAAAATAAAGGTGTATTAAATCCTGTATTGCCTGCACTGAAATCTCCATTCACGGCCAATTCAAATCCAGCTCTTACTGAAGCTGTACTTGAACATCCAGTGCCTGTATTGGTCACAGTAACTGAGTAAAGACCTGCAGAATTGACTGAAGTTGTATCTCTTGTTGTTCCATTGCTCCATAAATAGGTATATGTTCCCGTTGGGGTAACCGTAGCCGTTAGTTTAATTCTTCCTGGAGTAGCACAATAGCTAGTTTTAACAGAAACAGTAGGTTTTGCAATAACCTTTATTACTCCTGTTGAAGGTAAAGCAGAACCGCAACTAACCGTAGGCGTTATGGTATAATTGTATGTACCTGCCGTAGTCGGAGTCCCGGATATATTTACCGTGTTTGCCGCAAAAATATAGTTAACGCCAACAGGTAGGCCGGAAATATTTACATTTGAAATATTAGCAGCTGCTACATAGCTTATTCTACGCATTGTATCTCCCAAACAAACACTCTGATTGTTTGTACCCGTTGCAGATGTTAATGCCATACCTACAGTAACAACGATACTGGCTACAGTTTGACAGCTGACACTGTTGGTAACAGTCACACTGTAAGTTCCAGAAGTGGTAACAGAACAAGTGTCTGTATTTCTTCCGGTTGACCATAAGAAGGTATGTGTACCCGTAGGAGAAGGGATAGCTTTGAGTAAAGCCTTACCTGGCAATGTACAGTAATCGATAGTGATGTTTACAGTAGACCTAACTTTTATAGTGATGGTGCCAGTATACGTATTGGTTGCCGAACATCCTCCACCACTGTTGGTAATCGTATAGTTAAAAACACCACTAACTGTTGGAGTTCCACTAATAGTCAATATGCCAGCATTGAAGTTGTAATCAACGCCTGCAGGAAGTCCAGTCACACTAACACCAGTTACCGAAGTAACAGCTGAGTAAACAATATTTGTAATGGGCGAATTGAAACAAATAGCTTGGTTTGTTGTAGTTGAAGCAGATGTAAGCAAGAGATTAGTGCTTTGTACTTTTATCTGACCAAAAAATCTTGCCACTGAGCAACCTGCTGTATTAATGGTGTAATTATAGTTGCCGGCAACAGTTGGTGTTCCCGAAATGGTAAGCGTAGTATTGGTGATCGTCATGGTTACACCAACCGGAAGACCAGTAACCGTTGGAACTGCTCCTGATCCATAAGTGAATGTCGTCGGCTGAATTGGTGTATTGATACATACGTATTGAGTGTCTGTTATTGGATTTGATGTAAGGGTAATGTAAGGTGTTATCTTACCTATTGAAATGTCATCTAACCCAATTGCATTCCCTGCAAAAAAGTTAGTGGCTGAAGGTTCATTTTGAATAGAGAAAATTGCTGTGGTATTGTTATTTGAATTCCAAGTGGCGTAGAATCGCAACCAGTTATCTGGTGCAGATGATGACCGACCATGAGCAATCAAGCTTAGATTGTTTCCAATCTGATTACCATTTACTAGAAATTTAAGTGATGCATAATCACCTGAGCTGTCTAAGCCCATAGCCCATCCAGAGAAATAATATGTCGTATTAGGCTGAACAGTCAATGTTTGCTGCCAAAGAATTGGTTCTTGAGAAGTTTGAGGCGAGCCAGGCGAAGTTGGATAGCTGTGAATGATCATGAATTTCCCTGTTCGGGTTGTGTGATCATGACCATAATAGTTAACGTTATAATTATTGGCATTGGTGTCTACACCATACAATCCTGTTCTTAACAATTCTCCTTGAAAATTGACAGAATCTGATACAAAAGTATAAGCAGGTAAGTTCCCAGTTGCAACAGATACAAAACCCGTATTCCCTGAACTGAAATTACCATTCACGGATATTTCGGTATTTACCAAATAACTAGCTGTAGCTCTACAACCAACTGTATTTGTGGCAGTGACTGTAAAGTTTCCTGCTGTATTAACCAATGCAGTGTCACTAACAGATCCAGAAGACCAAAGATAAGTATATGTACCTGTAGGAGTAGGTGTAGCAGTTAGTCTTATTCTGTTGTTCACAGCACAAAAATCAGCAGCAATTGAAACAGTTGGATTTGTATTGACGATAATCGTGCCAGTTCTTGTATATAAGATGGGCAAATCATTACCACAAAGGCTTCCGGTAAAATTTAGTGTATAATTATATGTTCCCAACTGTGTTGGCGAGCCGGAAATAGTGATGTTTCCTGCACTGAAATTTGCTGTAACTCCGGTTGGCAAACCAGACGCATTAAAAGAAATTAAATTTCCTCCGGCAGAATAGATTATTGGTGTTATTGCGGTATTCAAACATGCATTCTGATTAGAAGTAGTTGGCGAAGATGTCTGAACCAACCCAATATTTACAGTTTGAGTTCTGGATGAACGGCATCCAGTAGCATTTATCACAGAAACACTATACGTTCCAGAAGTATTCACCGAAATAGTGTCAGTGGTAGCTCCGTTGTTCCATAAAAATGTATGTGCGCCAGATGGCTGTGGCACTGCTTTTAAAACAAGTCTGCCTGCCATCAAGCAAGAGTCAATAGAAATGTTGATTATCGGTAAAGCTACAACATTGATGTTGCCAGTCACAGAAGCACCACCTGTACAATTGCCACCAGTTGTAGTAATCGTATATGTATAATTTCCTGCTTGTGCTGGTGTTCCTGAAATAGAGAGTGCACCAGAAATGAATGAAAACGTAACACCACTTGGTAAACCACTAACATTTGGCGCTGTTGAATTTCCAATAATATTATATGAAATACGAGTAATTGGATTGCCGATACAAATTGCTTGGTTATCGGTGCCTTGTGGCGAAGTGAGTATCAAATTCTGGGATTGAGAAATGATTTGACCATAAAAAGTTTTAATGGCACAACCACTGGTGGCGACAGAATAGTTAAAAGTACCTGCAATTGTTGGACTACCAGAAATGGTCAACTGATATCCGTTGTATGTATAACTTACTCCAGCAGGTAAACCAGTCACCACAGGCAAACCACCCGATCCAATTACCATTGTAACAGGAAGAATAGGTGTGTTGATGCATACAGTTTGTGTATCCGTGGCAGCACTTGATGTAAGTGAAATAAAAGTAGATAATGGACCTATAGAAATATCATCCAATCCAAAAGCATTTCCTCGGAATGTTGCAGTAGAATCATAAATTGAAAAGACGGCAGATGTTGCAGAACCTGAATTCCAAGTTGCATAAAATCTCAACCAATTGTTTGGAGCAGTTGGGGATAACCTATGAGGAGGAAGAGTCAGGGGGTTTCCAACAATTGCACCATTCACAGAAAATCTCAAAATAGGTGTATTTGTTGCAGCAGTGCTATCTATTCCCATAGCCCATCCTGAAAAATAATAGGTAGTATTCGGTATTACATTTACGGTATTTGACCAAACCATCGGCTTGATAAAACTGTAACCACGAACGACCATAAAATTTCCTGTGCCTGTAGTATGATCTTTTCCATAATAAGCAGCATTATAGTTGTTTGCATTTGCACCAACACCATATCTCCCTGAGGCAGAAAGTTCTCTTTGGTAATTTGGTGAATCAACATAATATCGGTAAGAAACTCCAAATAAAGGCGGACAAGTGAAACCAACGTTTCCAAGACTAAAATTGCCATTGGAGACCAATTCTTGTGATACATTCAAAGTGGCGACAGCACTTCCAGAGCATCCTGTACTTGAAGTCGTTGCAGCGGTCGGTGTTACTGTAACACTATAATTGCCAGCTATACTAGCATATGTAGTATCACGAACTCCACCATTAGACCAAAGATATGTATATGCAGTTGTTGATCCTGTATTGTTTGGTGTAATTACTGCAGTCAATTTGATTCTATTGGGTGATGCACAATAATCAGCAATAATGCTTACTGAAACGCCTGATATGATTCTTACCACGCAGTTTTGTGAGGTAATTGTACCGCATCCATTAGTTATTTCAACAGTGTAAGTTCCAGTATCAGCTATTGAAACATTCGACTTCGTATATGGATTGGTGTTAGCATTCGTAATGTTGATGCCATTCTTCTTCCATTGGAAAGTATTTGTACCTGAAACAGTGACAGGTATAGATAAAGTGCCACCTGAACATAAATTGATTGATGCTGGTGGTTGTGTTGTTATTGAATTATTTGAGCTTACAATGATAGTACCTGTTGCAGTGATATTGCCACAACCACCTGTAAGTGATATTGTATAGTTATATGTTCCTGTTGCAGTCGGAGTTCCACTGATTGTTAATGTATTAGCTACCCAAGTGCCTGTGACACCAGTTGGGAGGCCAGAAATAGTTGCTCCTGTTGCGCCAGTAGTGGTATATGTTATGTTAGTAATGGCCTGATTTACACATTTTGTCTGCGCATTTGTACCTGCCGCTGAGCTTAATGCAATGGTATTGAGTGCTGAAACTGTAATACTTCCTGTAGCAGTAATCGTTCCACAGCCCCCTGACAGTGTAACTGTATAATTGAAAATTCCACTCGCTGTTGGCGTTCCACTGATTCTAACAACATTGCTCGCAAATGATGATGTCACTCCTGTTGGAAGGCCCGATAATGTAGCTCCCGTAGCTCCTGTGCTTGAGTAAGTGATGTTCGTGATTGCTGTATTGATACATTTTGTCTGAGCATTCGTTCCCGCTGCTGAACTAAGTGTGATGGTATTGTTGGCAGTAACAACAATGCTTCCACTTGCAGTTGCGTTTCCACAGCCACCAGTTGGTGTAACAGTGTAATTGAATGTTCCACTCGCTGTTGGTGTACCACTGATGGTAATAACATTACCCGCAAATGATGAGGTCACTCCGGCAGGAAGGTTACTTACTGTAGCTCCTGTCGCTCCTGTGCTAGAGTAAGTGATATTCGTAATTGCTGTATTGATACACCTCGTCTGAGCATTCGTTCCAGCTGCTGAACTAAATGTGATGGTATTGAGTGCTGAAACTGTAATACTTCCTATAGCAGTAACCGTGCCGCAACCGCCTGTTAGAGTAACGGTGTAATTGAATGTGCCACTCGCTGTTGGTGTACCACTGATGGTAACAATATTGCCAGCAAATGATGAGGTCACTCCTGTTGGAAGGCCCGATAATGTAGCTCCCGTAGCTCCTGTGCTTGAGTAAGTGATGTTCGTGATTGCTGTATTGATACATTTTGTCTGAGCATTTGTACCAACAGCTGAAGTTAAAGAGATGGTATTATTTTGATTAACATTGAATGTGGATATTGTACTTGTATCTGTACCACATGACCCACTAGCTACAACGTAATAATAAAACAAACCTGTTGTTGCTGTTGATGGTGAATAATTTGAGGACGTTGCGTTCACAATTGCAGTTCCACCTGAATATGAGGCAACTGAGTTTGAAAACCATTGATAATTAATAGTTCCCATGCCAACTGCGTTCACAGAAAGTGGTGTTGGTATTGCATTGATACAAATTGATGTGTTTAATATAGGTTGAGTTCTAATTTGTGGGATACATGATCGAATCGCAATTAACAAAGAACCCCATCTTGACGATAATGAAATTGAGTCAGTACCGTTACCAGTGGCACCTATTATATTTTTTGGTGCCCAAGCCGCCCCAACTGAGGTGTTGGTACCGGTCTGATCCTGAATTTCGGTTAATGTAGATGGACTAGTCGCTCTCCAAAAACTGTTATTCCAAAAATTTGCACTTGTGGCAGTACCAGCAGTCTGGCCAAGCATTAACAAAGCAGTTTTTGGAGAATTTGTGGTGATGCCATTTGCAGTAACAAACCTTGAATTGCCAGAATTCAAAGTTAAACTCACCGTATCAATTGGCCTTGTAGTATCAACTGCAGAAAAAGTAAGAATACCAACAGAACCATTAGAGGCAGCTGTTCCAAGAGAAAATGTATAACTCAATGTACTGATATCATTGCTGTTAACTATCTTATAAAGTATGGTTGCATAGGTGGTGGTATTACCTAATGCCCCGCTTTTAAGTATGGTCCAACCTGGAGAAGTAGCAATTGTGTTGTTTCCATTGGTGGCAATATTGGCAATCATCAAATCTCCAATGCTTGTACCAGTTGGTTTATTTACAGCAATATTCGTTCCTGATATAAAGGTGGATGATGAAGCTTGTGAACGAAAAATTGATTGCCCATTTAAACGCAAATTTGAAGAAAAACACAACAAACCAATTAATATCAGTTTGAAAGTTTTATTAAGGTGTTTTATTCTAAGATGTTTCAACATTGCTGAATTTATAGGTAGCGAAAAAAACGATTTTTTCGAGTTAATGAACTTGAAAAGAAAACACAGGTGGATTTAAGGATTTCAGAAGGATACTAGGACTGATTTTGAACGGGCTGCAAGGTATTAATTAAGCTTGGCAATTCAAAATGCTAAACAGCATATTTTCATTAAATTTATTTTATTCACAAATAACTATTTTTTTTATTTGGCTTTTTTGTCAGAAAAATAATTTGATTTAAATAAAGCAAGAAACAGAATGTGAATGAAGAAAAAAGTCAGAACTCCATGATCGCTCTCGCGCTCATTCTCGTTCTGACTTTTTGTACTGTTAGGAGGACAATTATCTAACCGAGTGGTAATGGATTTGATGGATATTTTTAGATTGTAATTCTTTAAGCAGCCTTTCTATTATACTGCTTAATGTTTTTAAAATCTAGACTTTTTAATTTTTGTTGTTCCTCAATATCAAAGTCATCTTGTAGCCCAAGCCAAAATTTTGGACTATTACCAAAGTATTTTGACAACCTC
>CAIQHJ010000058.1 GCA_903871575.1 uncultured Bacteroidota bacterium | reverse complement strand
TCCGATGATAACGGTTACTGAAAAAGACAGCATTCTAGACCATTACAACCTCGATACCAACAAAATCAACAGCCATCCAAATTACCTTGCTGAGAAACTGATTGCCTTTAAAAAACTATACCCGCCCATAGTTTGGAAAAACCCACTCGATCCCTCACAAACCAACTTGGTATATTATGGCGAGTCGGAAATATTGATCCAAATACGTTACTTTCCTATTATTCAACTTTTTGTTGTAGCACTGTTTATCTTTATTACTTTAATTGCCATCAACACCAGAAACAAAAGCACACAAAACCAGGTTTGGGCTGGCATGGCGAAAGAAACGGCACACCAGCTTGGCACACCAATTTCCTCTTTAGAAGGTTGGGTTGAAATCTTAAAATCAAACCCTAACAATGATTCCATTGCCAATGAAATGAGCAAGGATGTAGAAAGATTGAAATTGGTAAGCGATCGATTCGGAAAAATTGGAAGCACGCCTCATCTCGAGCCTGAAAATATTATCCTACAAGTTGAAAAAATGGTGTCTTACATCAAAAGGAGATCTAGCGAAAAAGTTGCATTTGTAATACTCACGCACAATATCAACAACTTACAGGTAAGCATAAACGCACCTTTGTTTGATTGGGTTATTGAAAATTTATTGAAAAACGCATTGGACGCAATGGAAGGTCATGGTCAAATAACCATCGATTTCAAAGACGAAGAAAATCAAGTTAAGATTGACATAAAAGACACAGGAAAAGGCATCAGTAAAAAACACCTGCCCAATGTATTCAAACCTGGGTTCACCACAAAAAAACGAGGTTGGGGATTGGGGCTCTCGCTCAGTCAACGCATTATTCGCCAATATCACAAAGGTGAATTATTTGTAAAATCCAGTGAAATAGGCAAGGGCACCACATTTAGAATCATTTTGAAAAAATAAATACCCTATTCCCAGTCCGGTTCCGTTACTATTTTTTTCCACTTTCAAGGTTTAAAATTATATTTGCCAACCTCAATAAAATGTTGGTTTTGAAAATCGCGGCGATGGCGAAATTGGTAGACGCACTACCTTGAGGTGGTAGCGCCTGAAAGGGCGTGGGAGTTCGAATCTCCTTTGCCGCACTAAAAAAGTCCTGTACCAACATGCAGGACTTTTTACTTTCCGCTAATCAAAGCTGCATATTACATAACAACCCCTGCTTTTAACTGAGCCAAAAACATGCTGAAATCATCAACGATTTGCATAATCCTGCTCCGAAATAAACTTTTCCACTGTTGATATTTATTTCTCTATTCGAATTTGTTTGTTTGCTATTTTTACCAACTCCAAAAAATCAAAAGACGCTATGAACAATAATATTAAATGCCCAAAATGCGGTGAAGTATTTGACGTTGAAAATGTTATCGCTGCCGACATCGAAAAGAAATATCAACAAGAATATAAAGAAAAGCTAAACATCTCTTTAGATAAAATTGAAGAAGACAAAAAGAAACTTGCTGCCGACCTTTTATCTTTTGAAGAAAAAAAGAAAAAAGAAAACGAACTCTTTGCAGAACGTTTAAAAATAGAAAAAACCAAACTAGAAAAAGATATTGAAACGCAACTCAAATCGACGATTGCCGCTGATTATGAAAATCAATTAAAACTGCTTCAGGACAGCAATATTGATGCTGCTGCGAAATTGAAAGAAGCCAGAGAAAAAGAATTGCAATTTTTACAAAAAGAACAATTGCTCCAAAACAAAGAAGCAGAAATAGATATCACCATTCAAAAAAAATTACAAGCAGAAAGGATGCAATTGGCCGACACCATCCGCCAGCAAGAACAATCAAAAGTAGCGTTGAAAGAAGATGAAATGAACATGAAATTAGAAGAGCTAAAAAAGCAATTGGAAGACCAGAAAAAGCTTGCTGAAGAAATGAAAAGAAAAGCAGACCAAGGCTCCATGCAGCTGCAAGGTGAAGTGCAAGAGCTAGCTTTAGAAGAACTTTTAAAATCAAACTTCCCCTTCGACTTCATAACCGAAGTAGGAAAAGGCGTTCGCGGTGCCGATTGTATTTTGACCGTTAGAAATGCTGCAGCCCAAGAATGTGGCAAAATCATTTTTGAAAGCAAAAGAACAGAACATTTTACGGCCGACTGGATTGATAAATTAAAAACCGATATGCTTTCGCAAGGTGCCGACATCGCTGTTATTGTAACCAAAGCTATGCCCAAAGACATGGATCAATTTGGCGAAAAAAATGGCGTATACATTTGCAATTTTAAAGAAGTTAAAAGTCTTACTACGGTTCTAAGAAATGCCATCATCAAAATTAGCGACTCCAAAAAAAGTCAGGAAAACAAAGGCGAAAAAATGGTTGCATTGTACAACTACCTCACCAGCCATGAATTTGTTGGCAATTGGAACGCCATCAGAGAAGGTTTCAGAAGTCTTCGTGGCATGCTCCAAAAAGAAAGAGAAGACTTTGAAAAAAATTGGAAGAAAAAAGAAAAACAAATTGAATTGATCATCCAAAATTCATTACATATTTCTGGCTCCATAGAAGGCATCGCAGGTCAAGACAGCATCAACATGCAACTTAATGATCAGGATTCCGAACATTTAATAGACGCATAAAGTATATTTGCCGAATATTTTACCATTAACCCAAAATCAAAACACAAGATGAAACAAGCTTTTCTGTTGTCCTTCTTTTTATTAAACATGACTTTGCTTTTTGCACAAAAATCCTATCAAATTAAAGTAACCGATGCCAAGAATGGAAATACCATTCCAAACGCGTCTGCGGTTATTTCAGACAAAGGCACTATCGGAAATAGTGAAGGCCTCATCACCATCGATGCAGCAGAAAATCAAGAAATTGAATTGAGTGCCGTTGGATACAAATCTCAACGCATCAAGCTTGGTACAAAAACATTTTTGCGTGTAGATTTAGAATTGGCAGATAATAGCTTAGAAGAATTGGTTGTTATCGGATCTCGTGGCGGAAGTAGGGTAAAAACAACATCCGCTGTTCCCATTGATATCATCAAAATCAACCAGGCTGGCCTTCCTACTGGAAGAATGGATTTAACTTCCGTGTTGAACATGGTTGCTCCTTCATTTAATTTCAATAAACAATCGGGTTCCGACGGTGCCGATCACATCGACTTAGGAACACTTAGAGGTTTAGGCCCAGATCAAACACTGGTATTGATCAATGGTAAAAGAAGACATCAAACTGCATTCGTTGCATTGTTTGGCACACGCGGAAGAGGAAATTCAGGTACAGATTTAAATGCCTTTCCACAGTCTGCTGTTGATCGTTTGGAAATCTTAAGAGACGGCGCTTCTGCTCAATATGGTTCTGATGCACTAGCCGGAGTTATCAATATTATCCTTAAAAAAGACGTCAACCATTGGACTGTGAATGCAGGTTGGGCTGGATATTACGACAATCAATACAATGCCAATAAAACGAAGGCTTCCAACCAATACTACTATGGTAATGCGATTGATGGCGGAACATTTACCTTCTCTGCCAACCATGGCATTCAATTAAATAAAAATGGAGGCTTCATAAATTTTTCTATAGATTATCTTAACCAAGCCAAAACATTCAGACAAGTTGCGGATACCAATGTTTCTAGCAATGCCAATGCACTTCCATTGAATACCAGCAGAAGGGCTTTTGGTGATGGTTCTGTTGCTACGATTGGCGCTATGTTTAATATGGAAATTCCAACATCTGCAAGTAAAAAAACAACCTTTTATGCTTTCGGTGGAATAAACAACAAAGCTTCAGATGCATACGCCTTTACCAGAAACTTCAGCGCGCGCCCCGACAGATTTCCTGTAGATGCATCGGGACAACTGCTGTTTGATCCGTCTATTATGCGGGTTTCAAGTGATGGTGAAATTTATTACAACCCACACATACAAACAAAAATAAATGACCTATCGATTAGCGCAGGCATCAAAGGTCAAACCAGCAAAAACTGGAATTGGGATGTCAGCAACACCATCGGAAAAAATGATTTTCACTACTTTGGCGACAAAACATACAACGCGAGTATGATTATGATCCCAGGTGCAAAGCAACAAACCCGTTTTGATGATGGTGGATTTAATTTCACACAAAACACCTTTAATGTTGACTTTGCAAAAAACTTTGCATCCGTCGCCAAAGGCTTGAATTTTGCGTTTGGTTCTGAATTCCGTTTTGAAAATTACGCTGTATACAAAGGTGAAGCGGCTTCCTATACTTTATATCCCAACAGCTTGGGTCAAGGTGCCGGCGCACAAGGCTTTCCTGGTTTCAGCGAAAAAGATGAAGTAAGCGCAAACAGAAGCAATTGGAGCGTATATACCGATGCAGAATTAAATGTTACAAATGCCTTTTTGTTGGATGGTGCTTTGCGCTTTGAAAACTATTCTGATTTTGGATCTGTAGCCACATTCAAATTGTCCTCTAGATACAAACTAACCAATCAATTTACAATTCGTGGATCAGCGAGCACAGGCTTCAGGGCTCCATCATTACAACAAATTAATTTTAGCAATACCATATCTGCATTTTCAGGAGGTGTATTATCTCAATCGCGCATCTTTAGAAATACCGATGAAATTACAGCCATCGCAGGCATTGAAAAATTAAGAGAAGAAACATCTTTAAATACCAGTTTGGGTATGGTATGGAAACCTGTAAACGGATTGGTTATCACACTAGATGGTTACCTGGTTAAAGTAAAAGACAGAATTGTACTCACCGGATTATTTGATGCCGGCGATGCAACCCTCCCATCAGCATTCACAAACGAACTCGCTGCATTGGGTGTACAAAGTGCACAATTTTTTGCAAACTCTGTAAACACAACGAATTTTGGATTAGACCTTTTGATTGATTACAACAAAAAAATCGGCAAAGGAAATTTCAAAGCGTTGCTTGCTGGTAATTTTCAAAAAATGAAAGTAGATGGTGTAAATATTCCAACAAATTTGAATGATAGTTATCGCCACAGAAAAACATTTTTTAGCGACAGAGAAGAAGCATTGTTGATGGCTTCTGCACCGCAGATGAAATTGAATTTGACACTTGAATATTCCATTAAAAAATTAACCATTGGAACACATCTCAATTATTTTGGAAAAGTGAAAACGATGGGCTTTGGCTGGACAGGCTTAGCAAGTGCAGTAGGCACCAACGGACCCGGCGACCCACAAACATCTGGCAGCTTCACCGGTATCTCACCTTATGTCGGATTGGATGGATATGAATGGACATACGATGCAACCACTGGTACTTTCCCTTATGGATATAGTGATGGTGTGCATGTTGCAAAAGAAGAATTTATTTACAATGGAAAAGCTACCATCGACTTGTATGCTTCTTATAAAATAGGAAAGAAAATTACTTTATTTATCGGGGCAGACAATATACTCAATACGCATCCCAATTTTGCAGCAGTGGCCAATGCAAGATATCAGTCCTTCGACAATGAATCTGGTGGTGCTTGGGAACCCGTTCAAATGGGTTACAATGGCCGTAGAATTTTTAGCAAATTATCCTTTAACTTTTAATAGCCAAACAGACTTAGAATCAAAGGTGCTTTTTTTTAAAGCACCTTTTTTTATTACTTTACCATCCAAGAAAGAATCATGTCATTAACCAGCTTCACTTCAACCAAACAATACTGGGTTTCTTTTGTATCAACCGTGCAGGCAAACTGCCAGTTTTCTTTTTGAACATTCATTTGTTTGATTTGCAGATTCGATTTGAAATCCAATTGCCCCAATCCATACCACTTGAATAAAACTTCTTTGATACTCCAACCAATTGTCAACTGTGTAATTTCATCTTTATCCACTGCAGACAAATTAACCATTTCATTTTCGGATAAAAATTTAGATTTTAAATGAAGCACCTTCACATTGGGCGCTTCTACATCAATGCCAACATTGCTGCTTCTACTGATGATGGCTGCTGCATAATTTCCAGAATGTGCTACAGAAAAATACCAATCGCCTGCTTTTATAAAAGGCTTTTTAGAGGGCATGATTTCTATTTCGGCAATCGGAAAGTTTGGGTCTAATTGGGTGAGCAAATATCTACCTGCGAAATGATGTAGTCTTTTTATGGGATGATGTATTGCCTTTTGAATGGATAGCTCACTTGCAAAAAAAGCAACATCTTCATCAATTTGCCAAACCGCCAACTTTGTGTCTTCGTTGATATTTTGTTGATAAACCAATGGCATAATTGAGTGAAATTGCAGCGGTTGAAAATGTAAAAAATTATTTTTGCAAAATAACATTTAATACTAGATAAATGATTTTAAGCGATAAAAGAATTTTAGAAGAAATGGATAAAGGAACCATCAAAATTGTTCCTTATGAAAGAGAATGCTTGGGCAGCAACAGCTACGATGTGCATCTAAGCAGCAGTTTAGCGATGTACGATGAAAACGAATTGGATGCTAAAAAACACAATACCATTCACCATTTTGAAATACCGGAGGAAGGATATCTTTTGTTACCCAACAAATTTTATTTGGGCGTAACAGCTGAATACACAGAAACACATGCACATGTACCCTTCCTCGAAGGGAAGTCTTCTACCGGAAGATTGGGTATAGACATACACGCAACAGCCGGGAAAGGCGATGTTGGATTTTGTGGCAATTGGACACTAGAAATTTCAGTGAAACAACCGGTGCGGGTTTACAAAGGAATGCCCATTGGCCAGTTGATTTATTTTCCTGTTGATGGTGAAATCGAAGTGAAATACAATGAAAAGAAAAATGCAAAATACAGTGGACAACCCAACAAACCTGTAGAAAGCATGATGTGGAAAAACAAGTTTTAAAACTGCTTTTTTCTTTTTGGATTGAATTTTACTGCATGATTTTTTTTCTATGATATGCTACCATAAGCTGTAACACTTCATCATAACTCATCATGCCCTTGGGTTGTTGATTTCCTTTCAAAAACCATTCATATATTGTAGAAACTATCGGTTCCATTTCATTTTTGTATTGTTGGTTGTATGCAATAATGACTTCAATGTCTTTTTTTACAGCTGGTGATATCTGCTTAATTTTTTTCTTAGCTAAAACCGAATCGATTACAAAAAGATTTCTATTGGCATATAAAACCATTTCAAGATAAGCTGCATATTTAAGTTGCTTGTTTGTAGATTCTTGTGCAACCAAATAAGCCACAAAATTGGCTTCCTTCTCTTTTGCATATCCCAATTGATGTGCGATTTCATGACAGGTAATGAACGGCAATAAAAAATATGGAACGTTCATGTTAATCTGCGCTTCACCAGATAATGGATTATAATATCCGGAAATACCTGCCTTGCTAGCAATATCTCCAAAAGCAGACGCCTTGATACTGGGATTTTTATACTGCAGAAAAGAATATGATTGAGCCGCTTCCTTAAACGACTGTACAGCATCAGAAAAAATGACTGTTGATTTTTGGTCATGTTGAATTTCACCAATATTCATTGCTTTATACACATTAGCCTTATTGATTAACCCGTCGGTAAGATTAGATAGTTCAACTGTAGTGTATTTTTCATCTTGCAAATTCAATTGCCAGGCAATGCCTTTTCTGTGATAATTTATACCCCAAATCAGTTGAAACAAAAAAGAAATCATCAATGCGGTCAACAATACATTCAAAAAAAGTTTAAACACATCGATTTGTTGGTGCCTTTGGGTTAGGCAGCGGAATATTATTTTCAACAACCAACAAATAAAAAAGACAATAGCCAATCCGTAAAAAAGGTCGCCTATACTCCAATTCAGCAAGCCCGTTATTTTTCGAAGATGCGTGGCAAATTGGGGATACCAAAAACGGCTGTATACATTTTCTACCCAATCGTGTTTCTTTGTGTAGATATAAATTATAAGAAGGCTGAGGAGCAAGCAAAACAGTAAGATCAGTTTATTTCGATATTTAAAATTGCTATTTACTTGCATTTTTTTCTACTGATTTTATTTGAATGTACACTTCAGATTTGGCTTTTGCGCTATTTTTTCAGTCTCAATTCAACAAAAATCTAAATTTTTGATACAATTCTCTTACAATTACTCTGTTTATTGACAAAATAAATATACCTTTGCCGTCCTTTAAATTGAACCCGATGGCTAAGAAGAGAGCGTTCGAGATTGCTTTTGTAGGACTGAAGCCTGGACTTCATGAGTTTAATTTTGATTTAGAGGACCAGTTCTTTATTGACAAAGATGTGCAGGATATGACCCATCCCAAAGCACATGTTAAAATGACCTTAGAAAAAAATTCAGGTTTTATGCTGCTGAAGTTTGAAGTAGGCGGCAGTGCAGCGGTGCATTGCGACAGGTGTGGAAATCCGCTGAATATTGATCTTTGGGATGATTTTAAGATGTTGGTGAAAATGGTTGAGAATGCAGATGAAATGAATGAACAAGAAGAAGATCCCGATGTTTTTTACATTTCAAGAGGCGAAAGCCACATCAATGTTGAAGATTGGATTTATGAATTTGTGATGTTGAGTGTACCATTGCAAAACATGTGTAGTCCCGAAAAAATGGGTGGGCCACAATGCAACAATGAGGTACTGGAGAAGTTGAAAGAAATGGAGCAACAACAAAATGAGCACAATGCCAACAACCTTTGGAAGGGGTTGGATAAATTTAAAAATAATTAGAATAACCGTTTAACAATCTAAAAATAAAGCCATGCCAAATCCAAAAAGGCGTCACTCACAACAAAGAAGCGCAAAAAGAAGAACGCATTACAAAGCTGTTGAAACTACTTTGAGTATTGATTCTACTACCGGCGAAACACATGTTCGTCATCGTGCGCATGTTAGCGAAGGAAAATTATATTATAAAGGAAAAGTTGTAGCTGAAAAAGCACCTTTAAAAGCATAATTGTTTTTTTTCAACAATACAATTCCAAAACATGGCTTGATATTTCATGCCGGGTTTTGGAATTTTAGTTTAATATTCATTTCATGATTACGATTGGATTAGATATGATGGGCGGTGATTTTGCACCAATACAAGCCGTTAAAGGTGTCATCTCTTTTCTTCAAGAAAGCCCGAATGATACACGCATCTTTTTAATTGGTGACGAAACTTCTATTCTATCTGAGTTAGAAAAAAACAATTTCAACTCCCCAAATATTTCTATTGTGCATACCTCACAGGTAATTGAGATGCACGAACATCCAACCAAAGCTTTAAAAGAAAAACAAGATTCATCTATTGCTGTTGGCTTCCATCTTTTGGCAACAGAAAAAATTGACGCATTCATTAGCGCAGGTAATACAGGCGCAATGATGGTTGGTGCATTGTTTAGCATCAAAACTATTGAAGGCATTATTCGACCAACTATTGGCGCTTACATTCCCAGAGAAGATGGCTCACTTGGTTTGTTGTTGGATGTAGGATTAAATGCAGATTGTAAACCAGAAAATCTAAACCAATTTGCGATGCTTGGTTCTTTATTTGCATCACAAATTTTAAAAATCGAAAACCCTAAAGTTGGATTGGTTAACTTGGGTGAAGAGGAAGGAAAAGGAAATCTATTGGCTCAAGCCGCATATCCCATACTAAAAGAAAATGCACAAATTAATTTCATCGGCAATATTGAAGGAAGAGATGTTTTATTGAATAAAGCCGATGTAATGGTTTGCGACGGATTCACCGGAAATGTGGTTTTAAAACTTGCAGAAAGCATCTATGACATCGTTAAACGAAGAAAAATAAATGATGCTTATTTTAACCAATTTAATTTTGAAGTGTATGGTGGTGTTCCGGTGCTCGGCGTTGCAAAACCTGTAATCATTGGACATGGTATTTCTGGTGAAAATGCATTTAAAAATATGATCAGCATAGCATGCAAGATGGTTGATGCTGATTTTACCGGTAAAATAAAAACCAGCGTTTTGTAGTTTCACCTTATACATATATATTTAAATAAAAAATGAAAAAAATTACTGTACTTTCTGTCTTTTTATTGACAGCAACATGTCTTATTTTTAGTTGTAAAAAAGACACTACGCCTTCTACAGATCCTTGTGTTGGCGTATCAATATCCATCAACACAACCCAATCTGCTCCTACAACAGGACAATCAAATGGAACTATTACGGTAAGTGCAACGCCAAACGGAAACTATACTTATAGCATAAATAATGGCGCATACCAATCTTCAAATATTTTCAATAATCTAGCAGCAGGCACCTATACTATTAAAGCTAAAAATGCAGATGGATGCTTGAGTTCAAACTCAACTGTAACACTAATTGCTATTAATCCATGTAACGGAGTGAATATTGTTATAACACCAACTACGACTTATGCTGATGTATGCCCAACTGCTAATAACGGCAGCATAACAATAGCGGCATCTGGCTCAACTGGATTTCAATACAGCAAAGATGGAGGAGCTACTTTTCAGTCATCAAATGTTTTCTCTAATTTGGCAACTGGTAGTTATCCAATAGTAGTAAAAGATTTAAATGGTTGTTCAAACTCACAATCCGTTACCATCTCTCCAAATCCAGGTGGCGTAAAATTTAATTTGGTAAGAAACTTAATGATAGCACGTTGTGGAAGTTGTCACTTTAATGGCAATGCCAACGGCAGTGTAAACTTTGATGACAAATGCAATATTGTAACCAAATGGGATAGAATAAATATAAGATGCGTTGTTCAAGGCACAATGCCACCGACTCCACTAACAACAGCAGAGAAGCAAACAATTACGGACTGGGTAAATGCAGGACATCGTTATATTGATTAAATGAACATCATATAATAACTTAAAAAAAAGAGCTGCATCATGATGTAGCTCTTTTTTTATATTTTATTAATGGGTTAACTTCGTTGCTGAGAAATTGTGGATGAAAAGTTGAAAGCCTTTTAATGTCTAGATTAAACGTTAATGTTGCCATTCATCGTAACATTTTGTTTAATAAATCAATCTGACCTTTGAAAATTAACTTTACATTTGGCACGATTTTGTATTAGCTTAATCAATCTGATTCATCACTCCTTTTCTTTAAACCCAATCATCATGAAAAAAAAGCTAACCGTAATCTTTTATCTACTATCATTTTTCATAGCCTATTTTTTTGCAAGCTGCCAGCATGTTATTCCTGTTTCATGTGATGACATCAACTTCACAATGACCGTAACGCATACTGATATTACATCAAACCAAGCCAATGGTAACATATCCATTACATCTACAGGTGGATCGGAATTTAGTTATTCCTTAAATGGTGGCCAATCAATTGATACAGGTTATTTTTCAAATTTGCAGCCAGGCAATTACACCATTATTGGTCACAACAACAATGGCTGTGCAGATACAAGCTTGGTTACCATTGGTGGAACAATCAATCCTTGCTTAGGCGTAAATATTTCTATTAGTGCTACAGCTACGAATGCAACTATTGGTCAAGCAAATGGCAGTATAACAGCTACTGCATCTCCAACAGGAAGTTATACATACAGTATTGATGGAATAAATTTTCAATCAGTGGGTGTATTCCCCAATTTGGCAGCAGGTAATTACACCATCACCGCTAAAAACATCAACGGCTGTTTGGGCGTTTCTTCACAAATAATAGTGGGCACAACCAACCCTTGTACAGGAATAACCGTCAATATATCTACTACACAAACAAATCCCACAACTGGTCAATCAAATGGTTCCATAACAGCTACGGCTACAGGCGGAAATGGTTTTACTTATAGTATCAATGGTGGCGCATTCCAAAGCAGTGGAACTTTTAATAATTTAGCAACCGGCAACTATACCATAACTTCACAAAACGCTAATGGCTGTTCGAGTTCCACTACCGTTGCGCTCGGCTCTACTAATCCTTGTACAGGTGTTGTGATAACAGTTACAACCACGAAAATAAATCCAACTACAGGTCAATCTAATGGCAGCATTACTGCAAACGCCACCCCTGCT
>CAIQHJ010000057.1 GCA_903871575.1 uncultured Bacteroidota bacterium | reverse complement strand
GATTCGAACCAATGACCCTCAGCTTAGAAGGCTGATGCTCTATCCAGCTGAGCTACCGAACCAGATCACTTATTTTAGGGTGGCAAATATAAGATGAAATTCTTAAAAATCTAGGGTCAGGCTCAATTAGTTGCTCGATTTTTTTTAACATAGATTTTATGATAGCATCATGTCGCATATTAATCATATAAAAATTATGAGAACATGTATCAATACGCTTTATATTTGCAATAGTTTAAGAATCAATAATTTTTCGTATCCCAATGAGACAACATTTTAAACCAAAAAAAAATTTTATGAAACAAAAACTCACCATTTTTTTAACTTTTTTAGCTTTGGCTTCTGTAGCTTTTGCTCAAAAAGAAAAAGCAGTATGCACCAAAACCCGTATGATTGGGATGCATATTAATGCATTAGATGTAAGCACTCCTGAAATTTGGAAAGCCAATAGCGGTCCAAAAACACTTGCCGGGATTAAAGAATCAGATTTAGGATTCTCTGTATCTTATTGGCAGTCGCTTTGCCACAATTTAGATTTCTCTACTAAGGCAACTGTTATGTTTCATAATTATGCTGCAGTTGATAGAAAAGTATATTCTAATAAATTAAACTTGGTTGGTGTTGAAATTGAGCCTTCCATTAACGCAAAATTATATCCTCAAACCAACATCTTCAATGCATTTGCAACAATAGGTGTAGGCGCTGGTAATTACAGCAATAAATATGGTGCTTATGTGCCAACAGGTTTCGGATTAAGTGCTTGCTTGAGCAGTACAACAACAGTAATGTTGCAAACACAATATCGTTTTTCTTTAACTACAGATGTATTAAAAGACAATGTTTTTCATTCTATAGGCATTGCCCAAACAATGGGAAAAGAAAAACCAGCTGTTGTAGTTCCGCCACCACCACCACCAGTTGTTGATCGCGATAAAGATGGCGTTTTGGATACAGATGATAAATGTCCAGATGTTGCTGGTACTGAGAAATACAAAGGTTGTCCAATTCCTGATACTGATGCAGATGGTTTGAATGATGAGCAAGATAAGTGTCCAACTATTGCCGGAACTGCTAAATATGCGGGTTGCCCTATTCCAGATACAGATGGAGATGGCATCAACGACGAACAAGATAAATGTCCTTCAGAAAAAGGATTGGCTCGTTACCAAGGTTGCGCTATTCCTGATACCGATAAAGATGGTGTAAATGACGAAGAAGATAAATGTCCTTCAGTAGCAGGTCCAGCTAGCAACATGGGTTGTCCTGAAATTGAAAAAGCGGTTATCGAAAAAGTGAATTTTGCAGCTAAAAGTATTCAATACGGAACAGGTAGCGCAAAAATTTTGCCTTCTTCATTTAAGTCATTAAACGAATTGGTTACTTTGTTAAATGGTGATAATTCTTTAATGATTGATATCGCTGGACATAGCGACACAGAAGGTAATGCTGAAAGAAATAAAGCATTGTCTCAAGAAAGATCTGAATCTGTAAAAAAATACTTCATGTCTAAAGGTATTGCTGAAGGCCGCATCACTGCTGCTGGTTTCGGTTCTGAAAGACCAATTGCAGATAACAAAACTGCAGCGGGCCGTGCAAAAAACAGAAGAACTGAATTGACAGTAAGAAACCACTAAAATCTAAATGACATACTGAATAAAAGACCCCGATTTTTCGGGGTTTTTTATTGCTATTTTTGACCAATGGAAATTTGTATTGATTTTGATGGCACTTGTGTAACACACGACTATCCTGAAATCGGAAAGTCAATCGGTGCCGAGTCGGTTTTAAAAGCTTTGGTAGAAAATGGTCATCAGTTAATTCTTTTCACCATGAGAAGTGATCGTGATGTACTTGTGGATGGAATGCTTTATCAGGAAACATTTCTAACGGATGCATTGTTATGGTTTAAAAAAAACAACATTCCTTTATACGGAGTTCAAGCAAATCCAACACAAACGGAATGGACAAATTCGCCAAAAGCCTATGCGCAATTATACATTGATGATGCGGCATTGGGCTGTCCATTAATTTATCCTGATGACAAACAAGAAAGGCCTTATGTTGATTGGAAAAAAGTAAGAGAAATGCTCAGTGTTCTTCAGCTAATTTAGCAACGTTAAGTCAACTTGCTAATTAAAAAACTTTCGATGGCATTGCAAGGGATGAACATCGGTTTTTCGGTGATTGTTAAGTCGAGCTGTTGGTTCGAAACAATGTAACTACCCGCAACTCTATTTGAAAGTAAGCTCACGTCAAAATTTCCTGACTGCAAATCGCCTTCAAAAGAACCGCCTTGCGCAACTACGGCATGTTTTGCTTTTTGTAAAATTTCATCTGCAGATCCAGAAAATTGAATAGAAAATTGACAAGCCATGGTTATTTATATTTTAGTTTGATTCTCCAAAATCGTTTACAATATTGTATAAGGTATCTCGCTCTACAGGTCTTCTTTTAGATTGTTTGATCAGTGCAACCAGTTCCTCTGTTGTCATGGTAGGGGTTTGCTCTTCACTTCCTGCCATT
Organism: uncultured Bacteroidota bacterium; assembly: GCA_903871575.1. Lineage (GTDB taxonomy): Bacteria > Bacteroidota > Bacteroidia > Chitinophagales > Chitinophagaceae > Ferruginibacter. Next base: position 42,379 of record CAIQHJ010000057.1, on the reverse strand, counting down.
GAATAAATTTTTGTTGTATCGTCTATGGTTCCATCAATATCATTCACGCCAAAGGATAAGGTTAACTGTGCGTTTTGCCTTCCAAGCATTGGCCAATATGCTTTCAAATGCGAAAAGTTATCTAAATAAATTCTAGCAATAGCATATAGTCGCATGTCTTCAGTTATCGTAGACTCTTGAATATGGCTCATGTCGTTGTCACTGTTTCTAAATTTCAAAGGTATAAAGGTATTAAATCCTTTTGTTCTGTCTTGCAGGTCGCGCAGTTTACGCATGTGGTCGATGCGATGTTCGTAAGTTTCAATGTGTCCATAAAGCATCGTTGCGTTGCTGTGCATGCCAAGTTGATGAGCCGTTTCATGAATCTGAAGCCAGCCTTCACCTGTAACTTTATCTCCGGCTATTTTCTCTCTTATTGATGGGTGAAAAATTTCTGCACCTCCACCCGGGAGCGATTGTAAACCAGCTGCCATCAATTGTTTCAAGCCATCTTCCACACTGAGTTTGGCTTTTCTAAACATATAATCCAACTCAACAGCTGTGAATGCTTTGATGTGTAAGTCTGGTCGATGAGCCCTGATTTTTTGAATGAGTTCAATGAAATAATCCATGTTCATTTTGGGATGAACACCGCCTACAATATGCACTTCTGTGATAGGTTTTCCATCATAGCTTTTTACAATGTCTACCATTTGGTCGATACTCAATTCCCAGCCATCGGCTCTTTGCGCATAGAGTTGAGAGTAGGAGCAAAATGCACAACTAAAAACACAAATGTTGGTGGGTTCAATATGGAAATTGCGGTTGAAATAAGTGGTATTGCCATGCTTTTTTTCTCTGATATAGTTTGCCAAGCTGCCTACAAATGCTAAAGAACCATGGTTGAAAAGATGCAAAGCATCTTCATCAGAAATGCGTTCGTCGTTATAAACTTTTTGAGCAATAAGCTCGAGTATAGGGTCGGAAATCTTGTTAACAATCGAATGCGTCATGAAGCGATACTTTTTACAAATTTACAAATGATTAATTTCTTTGGCTATAATTTTATATTGACTATGTGATGTTTTCATGATTTTTTTCAAGGTTTCCATTTGATTAAAATAAAATTGATAACTTAGGCAACTTAAAACCACAACCAATATACTATGAACATAAAACAGCGGCTCATTGTTTTAAGTTTCCTGCAATTTTTTATTTGGGGATCTTGGCTCATCTCTACGGGCAGTTATTTATTTTCAATCGGATTTAGCGGTATTCAAATAGGTAGCGTGTTTTCTACTCTAGGCATTGCTTCGCTAATCATGCCTGCAGTCATGGGTATTGTGGCCGATCGATTTATGAATGCAGAAAGGTTGTTGGGCATTACTCATCTTATTGGCGCCATTTGTTTAATAGTGGCTTCATTTGTTCAATCACCTGCCATCATGTTTTGGGTGATGTTGTTGAACTCGATGGCATATATGCCCACCATTGCACTTAACAATGCGGTTTGCTACAGAATTCTATCTAATAATGGTTTAGACGTTCAAAAGTCATTTCCTCCCATTAGGGTTTGGGGTACCATAGGTTTTATTGTTGCGATGTGGTTTGTAGATTTAACGGGATTTTCAAAATCAAATCTTCAATTTTATGTGGCGGCTGCTGCTGCCATCGGCATGGGATTATACAGTTTGAGTATGCCGGCTTGCCCGCCTTTACAAACTGAAAAAAAATCATCATTAACTGCTCAATTGGGTTTAGATGCTTTTGTATTATTGAAACAAGAGAAGTTCTTTGTTTTCTTTCTTTTCTCTATGCTATTGGGTGCGGCATTGCAAATTACCAATACTTTTGGCGGCAGTTTTTTAATGGATTTCGCGAAAGACTACCCAAATTCTTTTGTTGTAAAACACGATTTGGTGATGCTGTCTTTATCTCAAGTATCTGAAACCGTGTTTATTCTCACCATTCCTTTTTTCTTGAAAAAGTTTGGAATTAAAATGGTTATGTTGTTCAGTATGATTGCATGGGTGCTCCGTTTTGCTTTGTTTGGTATTGGAGATCCTGGTAATGGTATGATTTTCTTGGTGGCTTCGATGATTGTTTATGGAATGGCTTTTGATTTTTTCAATATTTCCGGTTCTTTATTTATTGAGAAAGAAACGCCAGGCAGCATGAGAGCTAGCGCACAAGGATTGTTTATGATGGTTACCAATGGATTGGGTGCAATCATAGGCAGTTATGGTAGTGGTTGGGTAGTAGATTATTTCACTGCAGATATGGGCACTCCCAATGAATTTAAAGATTGGCCAAGCATATGGTTTGCGTTTGCAGGATATGCAATGGTGCTGGTAGTGTTCTTTCCATTGTTGTTTAGATATCGTCATTTTCCAGAAGACGAAATGGATGCCATCAGAAGGAAAACGCAACTCTAAAAAGTTAAGGTTTTTTCTGTTCATCCTCGGCTCCTCCCTTTAATTTGCGCTCATCTATTTTGCCTGCATCGTCTCTAATGGGTGTAGGAATTGGGGCATTACCTTCTGGGGTTATTTCATGGAATACTTTATTGATGTACGTCCACTTGCCATTTACCCATTTAAATCCTTCGTAGTCTCCATCGCCAATCAATGTATATTTTTTGTTCGGTTCATTGGATTCTGATATTAAATGCTCCATTACTATGATTTGCAAGTCTTCATCATAATTCAATTTGGGTCCTGCATCCTTTTTATATTCCATTACAAAACGTGCAGGATTTTTGGGCTGTAAGCCATCATTTGGAATGCTAAAATGTGAGCCGCCAAAAATAGGACGACCATTTTCAAAGTGCATCACTTCTATGTATTTTCGATTGCTGCTGATCGAATTGCCATCAAACCCAAGCAAACTGTAATATTTAATATTGTTGTATTCGTTCATCACAATCTTGTAATAAATAGCGCCTATCCACGCGGTATTGTTGGTGATGGTGTCTTCAACATTTTGAATGTAATCTGACTTGTCTATCAATGGTATCAACTGCAATTGGCCATCTGTTGTTTTCATTTGAATGGCACCATGTTGTCGTATAGAACTTTCGTTAACGGATACCTGCCAAGAAAATATTCGGAAGCTGCTATCTGGTGCGTATTGAATAGATATGGTAAACAATGAATCAAAAGGATAATAAAAAGAATTGTTTTTTTTGAGTGCGCGAACCAGCATTTTAGTAAACAGACTATCAGACTCAACGATAATTTCGGTTGAACTTCCTTGTAAGATATTCAATGCAATGGGCAGCATCGAATCTTCCATTTGCTGAAACGCTTTTTTTTCTGATGGCTTGAACTGTTGTGTAAATGCAAGCTGACTAATCAGCATCCAACAACAAAAAAATGTAACTTTTTTCATGAATTTTTATCATTATTAAATGAAACCTATCATTTCCCGGATGAATTGGAACTGCTTTGATTCCAGCAATTTCAATCATACAATTACTGCTTTGTAAATGTAATGAAACGATTGTATGAATACATTTAGAATGATGTGGGAGTAGATGATTTATCAAAAATTTATTTGGATAGGAGGCCAGCAAAATCCAACAAAGAATCTGAAACATGATCTATTCGATGATCATCTAAGGCCACATCTGGTCGGGTTGTGGGTAAAAAAACAGTGTAAGCGCCGATGTTTTTTCCAAATGTCATATCGCTGATGGTGTTGCCAATCATGATACTCTTTGAAAAATCAATTTCAGGGAAATCGGCTTTAGCCATCCAGCCCATTCCTGGATTGGGTTTTCTATTGGGACTGTCTTCATTTAAGTCTGGACAAAAATATATTGCGTCAATTTTTCCGCCACCTGATTCAATATGCTGTTGCATATTGGCATGTATGTCATGCAGGTTTTCTAATGATGTTAATCCTTTGCCCACACCTTTTTGATTGGTTACAACAACAATTCTATTGAATAACCCAGTAAATATTGCTACTGCTTCAATAACACCATCATAAAAAACGAATTCAGGCCATGTGTGGATGTAATCCATATGCTTTTCATGATTGATTACACCATCTCTGTCGAGAAAAAGTGTCCAGGTTTTATCGATGTTGTTGAAAGGAATCATGTTTGTTTGAGGTTTATTTTTTTGTCGGTTCTGGCTTTAATCAGGTTGATTAGAAATCTATTAATTCTCTTCCTGCTCTTTCAAAATCCTCGGGAATGCCAATGTCAATAAAATATTCATCCTGCACCTGACCAAGCATATTGGCTTCTGAGAAATATTGTTCTAAGAAATCTTTTTCGAAGGAAAATTTTTCGGGAAAAGGCAATTGTAGAAAATAGTTTGTATTTAGCGCATATACACCACCGTTGATGAGCCCGGTTGCATAATGTTGTTTTTCTTTGAATGATAGAATCTTATGGTCTTGTCCGATTTCAACTACACCGTATCGCTCAAAATTTTGCATGGGCTTTAATGCAACGCTACATTGCGCTTGGTTCTCCTCATGAAATTGCATGAATTGAACCGCATCAATTCTAAACATGGTATCTCCATTCATTACGAGTACATTCTTTGCAGTGGCTTGTTTGCAGGCCAAAAAAATGGCGCCTCCGGTTCCAAGTGGCTCAGCTTCGAGGGCAATTGTATAATTCAATTGCGGATAAGTTTCTTGAATAAAAGTCTCAATCGATTCATGCATATATCCCAATGAAAAAATAAACTTCGACACGCCTTGTTCCAATAAATAATTGATGAGATATTGAACGAAAGGCTTGCCGGCAATAGGGGCCATGCATTTGGGTAAGTCGGGAACAGCCGATCGCAATCGGGTACCCAATCCACCAGCTAATATGATGCATTCAATGGGCGTGTTTGGGTTCATGCTTTGTGTTGGCTGTTTTTAATTGCGTAGCGATTAGCCGTTGGTGTTGAAATATTGTTCTTCTACCAACTGACAAATGATATGTCCTAATAAAATATGACTTTCTTGAATTCTTGGGGTGTCAGTAGATGGTACATTTAGTAAGTAATCGCTTAAAGGTTTCATTTTACCACCTGTTTCGCCAGTGAAGCCGATGGTAATCATACCTTTTTCTTTGGCCATTTCAAATGCTTTTACAATGTTGCCACTGTTGCCCGATGTACTTAATCCAACCAGCACATCACCTTTTTTGCCAATTCCTTTAATGATTCTTGAATACACCACATCGTAGCTGTAATCATTGGCTACGGCAGTGAGATAAGATGTATTTACATGCAAGGCTTCGGCCGGTAAGGCATCGCGGTCGGTATAAAAACGACCACTGAATTCTGCAGCTAAATGCTGGGCATCCGCTGCGCTGCCTCCGTTTCCACAAAACAATACTTTGTTGCCATTTTGGAATGCGGCAACAATATCGTTAACACATAAAGCCAATTGATTGATGAGATGCTCATCTTGCAAAATAGCAGCTTTCACATCAATAGACGCTTGAATAATTTTTTTGATGGTATTGTTCATGTTAAGTGGTTGAATATTTTTAAACGTTCCAGCTGCTTAAGCCGTATGTGGTAAATGTATAATTTTTTACTTCTCCGCCAAATTGTAATAATGCATCTTTTACAGCATGGTTGGTATTTCCTGGACAATAAAAGATCATGAAACCGCCGCCGCCAGCACCGCTGATTTTTCCACCAGTAGCACCTGCATTTTTTGCAGCTTCATATATTTCTTCAATAGCACTGTTGCTGATGTTTGCCGCCATCTTTCTTTTTTGTTGAAAACCATAATCCAAAATTTCACCAAACTCATCCAGCTTTCCTTTCAACAAAGCTTCTTTCATCATTTTTGCCTGCTCTTTCAATTGATGCATGGCTTCAATGCTCTTCTCATCTTTGTTGTTTACATTCTTCACCTGCTCTTTGATGATGGTAGCACTTTCTCTAGAAGTAGCTGTAAAATAGAGCACCAAATTGTTTTCCAACTCGTGCATGTATTGAGAACGGATCCTCAAAGGATTGACAATCACTTTATCATTGTCGTAAAATTCCATGAAGTTAACGCCACCGAATGTAGCAGCATATTGATCTTGTCTTCCACCGGCTAATTTCAAATCATATCGTTCAATTTCATAAGCCAGGTGTGCGATATCATAATCTCCTAAAGGTAGTTTCAACATTTCTACAAACGCGCCCAAAACGGCTACAACCAACGTTGATGAAGTACCTAAGCCAGAACCGGCAGGCGCATCCACAAAAGTAGATAACCGAAATCCTTTCATTGGTATTTTAAATTCTGCATTGATTCTATTGTAAACGCCTTTTAACAAATCGAGGGTGCCATCGATGGGTAATGTAGCAGCTAAATCGAGCACCTGTTTTTCTTTGCGATCTAAGGCCTCAACAATTATTTGATTTTCTTTTATTGGTTCGATACTTGCATACGCCGACAAAGAAATGGTGGCATTTAAAATAGCACCGCCATATAAGTCGCTATAAGGACTAACATCGGTTCCACCACCAGCTAATCCAATTCTTAAAGGAGCCTTGCTTCTGTAAATCATAATGCACGCAATTTAAACAAATTTCTAATAGTTTGTCGTTCGATGGTCTGCAGATTTTATTTCACGAAATCACACTGCGCTTAGATTGTTGTTAATGCATACAATCCAAGTTCTTATGCTAGGGTGATGTAAAATGTTTCTTTCAATGCTATTTAAAATTGGCGATTGAAACAATCTCTTCGGTCATCACATCCCAACTGTATTTTCCTTTTTCTGATTGCAGGCCTGGTATGAAGGATTCTGCACCTACGGCAAAAAATTCGGCGATTTTTTGTGCGATGGATGCTGCATTCGGCTCTGCAATTAATCCTACTTTTTTATCCGGTACCAAAGCTGGTAATCCACCTACATTGGTAACCACCATCGGCACTTCAAAATGATAAGCAAGTGGGGTAACGCCACTTTGTGTTGCATTTCGATATGGCTGAATGAGCATGTCTGCTGCACATAAGTAATATTTCACTTCACTATCTGGAATGAAATCTGTTCTTAAAATTAAATCTTCGTATATGCCTAATCGATGGATTTGATCATCGTAAGGTTTTCTGTCTTCATAAAATTCACCTGCAATTAGAAATTTAATGTTCGATTGATTGTGATTATTTTTTAAAATAGCAATCGCATCCAACAGCAAATCCAAGCCTTTATATTGACGAATGAATCCAAAAAACAAAACCACCCGAACATCCAATGGTAAGGACAAATGCTGGCGAGCAGTTGCTTGATTAATTTTTTCGCCAAAGTTGTCATACAGCGGATGTGCAACATATTTGGCAGGCTTAGATGTTGTAAATTGCTTTAAGTCTTCCAATACTTTTGTACTCATGGTGATGAAGCCATCAATGGGTTTTACAAAGTATTTGGTGAACTGAAGATCGCCCATTCTTTTTTCATGGGGAATGATATTGTCGGCAATACATACAATTTTTGTATGCTTGTTTTTTTTCACGATTCTGAGAATGGTACCCAAGCATGGTCCCATAAATGGCAACCAATAACGAACAATAATTAAGTCTGGTTTTTGCTTGGCTATCTGTTTCCCAATTTTTATCCAATTGAATGGATTGATTGAATTGATGCAAACACGAATGCGTAGGTTGGGAGGTGCCGGCTCGCTCGAAAATTGTGTTGTTCCTGGAAACAAAAAGCCTGGGTATTGCAGCGAGAATGTGAATATTTGAACGGTATTTCCTTTGTCTTGAAATGCTTTTGCCAGCCGCTCATTATAGGATGCAAGACCACCTCTGAGTGGATGCGCAGGTCCGATAATGATGATATTTTTATGCTGTATATCCAAAGGGTAGTGGGTTTACAATCCCAATTTGTCTTCAATAAGATAATGATTTCTTTCAGTCGCATTGCGGGTAATTAGCTCACCAATAAAGCCTGCTAAGAAAAGTTGTGTACCAATAATCATGGCCAATATGGCAAAGAAAAACAAAGGACGCTCTGTCATACCGGTTACATCAAAGAAAAATTTTGAAACCGTAAGATAAATGAAAACCAAAAAGCCAAATCCAAAGCTGGCCATTCCCCAAAGACCAAAAAAATGCATGGGTCTTTTTCCGAATTTCCCTACAAAGAAGATGGTCATCAAATCTAGAAATCCATTTACAAATCGATCCCAACCAAATTTGGTAACACCATATTTTCTGGGACGATGTTCAACAACTTTTTCGCCAATTTTTCTAAAGCCGGCCCATTTTGCCAATACAGGAACATAGCGATGCATCTCGCCATATACTTCAATGCATTTTACCACTTTCAATTTATAAGCTTTCAAACCACAGTTGAAATCGTTGAGTTGAATTTTACTCATTTTTCTAGCGGCGGCGTTGAAAAGTTTGCTTGGTAAATTTTTTGTCAATGCGTTGTCAAATCTTTTCTTCTTCCAGCCACTCACAATATCATAATTACCATCCAATAACATGTTTCTTAATCCAGGAATTTCATCTGGACTATCTTGCATATCTGCATCCATGGTGATAATTACTTCGCCTTGTGCAGCTTTAAAACCTTCGTTTAAGGCCGCGCTTTTCCCGTAATTTCTTTGAAACTTAATGCCTTTGATGTTGGGGTTGTTTTTACGAAGCGCTTCAATTACCGACCAGGATTGGTCAGTGCTGCCATCATCTATCATGATGACTTCATAACTCAATTGATTTTCAGTTACCACTTTTTCAATCCATGCGGTTAATTCCGGCAGCGACTCATCTTCATTAAACAACGGAATGACAATAGATACATCCATATAAATAGTTTTGAAGGTTCAAAAGAACACTTAATTTTTCTGACTAAAAAATCCGCCGCAAACTACTGAAATCAACGAGCCTAAAATTAAGTATTTTATTGTGTTGATTGAAAGCATCATTGGCATGAATATGTTTCTAATTTTTTTTGTGTTTTCAGCAATTTCCATCGCTGTTCTGTTGCCGCCATTTTGAATGATTGCATTGTTTTCCTGGATTGCATTTTCTAAGATCTGTGGATTCAACTTGTAAAAAACAAATGTATGCAAGACCATCAATAATGTAACCACAATAAAACATTTAAAACCTTCATTGAAATAGGCTTTAAAACTACTGCTTGGATTTTTTTGTTTGAAGGAATATAATACCCAAACTAAACCTGCAATGAAAATGGACAGGGTGATGTACTGACTTTGTCCTCTTTCAGACATCTGTAAAGGATAGAAAGTTATTAAAGAAGATGCGATTAAAGCAACAGAAATGATAACTCCTTTTTTTGTAGCGCTGATGGGTTTCATAATCAATTGATAAGGACCTTACCTTTATTGATGATGCCCAGCACTTTACCATGTAAGGTTTTTCCGATAAATGGGCTGTTCTTTGAAGTTGATTGAATCATTTTTTCTTCAAAGGTGTAGTTGCAAGTTGGGTCAAAAAAACTAAGACAAGCATCGGCACCTTCTTCAATTGTTGGAATCGATAATCCGAATGTCGTTCTTGGTTTTTCTGTAAGCATGGAAACCAATAATTCAATATCGTTAATAACTGGAGATACAACACCGAAAAGGGTTTCAAGTCCAATCATGCCATATTTTGCATATTCAAATTCACATGTTTTGTCATCCCAGTGAAGTGGTGTATGATGAGAAGCGATACAATCAACCAAGCCCTTCGAAACGGCCGATCTTAAAAACAACATGTCGGCTTTTGTACGAAGTGGAGGATTTAATTTTAAGTTGGTTTGATAACCGGTTAGGTCTTCATCACAAAAATGCAAGTGATAGGGTGTAACAGAACAGGTAATTGCCAATCCTGCTTGCTTTGCGTTAGCAATTAATTCCATGCCTTTTTGTGTTGAAACGCTGGTGATGTGCAAATTGGATTGGGTATACTGCAACAATTCGATATCTCTGGCAATCATTAATTCTTCTGCAATGGCGGGTATACCTGGTAGTCCCATTTGCGTGCTGATGACACCTTCATTGATTAAACCATGCGCAGAAATATTTTTTTCATCCGGAACTTGTATGATAACTGAATTTGTAGCCAAAGCATATTGCAAAGCCTTAATCATGATGTTGGCATCCTGCAAAGGATTGGTTCCGTCGGTAAATGCTACCGCACCACTACTGTGCATGTCGTACATTTCTGCCAATGCTTTTCCTTCTGCATTTTTGGTAATGGCACCTAATGGGTGTATGGTGGAAATGAGCGATTTGCTTTTTTGGATGATGTATTCAACTTGTGATTTGGAACAGACAACCGGATTGGTGTTTGGAATAATCATTACGTCTGTAAAACCACCAGCAGCAGCAGCATTAGATCCCGATTCGAGTGTTTCCCTGAACTCGTAACCTGGGTCGCAAAACTGAGCAAAAATATCCACCCAACCTGTGCTTACATGCAATGCATCTGCATGAATACATGTAGCGTCTTCACTAATGATGTCATTGGATATTTGATGAATCTTTCCGTCAACAATTAAAATATCTTTCACTTGGTTGTGATAACCAGAATGTTGACAAACAATCTTTGCTTTTTGGAGTAAAACCTTCATGCTAAATAATGATTAGGCAAATATCTAAAAAAATATTGAGTATTTACTGAAATCGAAAGCTTTATCGTTGTAGAAATTCGTTTGGCTTTAAAAGCACTCCATTTAATATCTGAAGCAATTTATAACATGATGTTGATTTTTGGAAGATAAATAAGTAACAATACCTAGGAAAGCAGCGTATAAAAACCGAAAATTAAATGTAACTGTTCAATTAATTGGATATCCTGGGGAATGGTGGGTACTTTTATTTCAAGAAGCAAACATGTTGCTACATCCAATATCCTACAAAAAAATCGAATCCATCCAATGAAAACCCGGCTTCCGAATCCTATGCATTACAATTAAAAACTACCATCTGAAGCCAACATACTAAGCCCCGACATTGCTCGGGGTTTTTTATTATCCGTTTTGATTGCTTTTTTTATATTGTAAAAGCTGTACAGGTTTTTGATTTGGGATGCTGTTGGAAATAAGTATTGCACACAAAGAAATGAACGAACCTAAAATTGCACCAGCCAACACATCAGTTAGGAAGTGCTGACCAAGGTAGATTCTAGAAAACCCTGCTGTTAGAGCCAATATAAAAAATATGCTTTGCAGGTATTTGTTTGAAGTGAAATAAGCGAGTATGATGGCCATGCCAAAAGCTGTAGTGGTGTGTCCAGATGGAAAACTGTGGCTATTGGCTACCGTTACACCATCTACAAATTTGTTGTATTGTTCGGGAGTGAAAAATGCTTTAGGTCTTGGTGCGTTGAACAATCTTTTGAGCAATTGAGCCAATAAGCCGGAAACGATATAGGCGCTCAGCAAGATCATCGAAAGTCGTTGTGTTTTAATAAAGAAAAATAAAATCACAGACAACAATACCGCAAATAATCCATCGCCAAAAAAAGTGTATTTGGAAAAAAATAAATCCATCCAATTGTTGTGGTATTGATTGAGCCATAAAAATGATCCATCCTTTCCCAATGCTATTAAAAATATAGTAGCAACAACAAAAAAGCAGCTGAGTAAAATCAAATACGTTTTGATTTTTTTTATAAGAAGATAGAAATGCATCATGAAATGAAGGTACCTTATTTTTATATTTCATTGAAAGGCTAATCAAAAAAATAGGCTGTCGTTTTCACGATGCAGCCTATTTTGAAAAAACTTATGTAATGATTATTGTAGACAAAAAATAATCTGTGCTTATCTTCCCATCCATCCGCCATCAATGGTAAGTATGGTTCCATTTACATAATCGGAAGCGGGCGACGATAAGAATACAAAACCACCGGTTAAGTCATCCGGGCTTCCCCATTTTCCTGCAGGAATTCTTGCTAAAATAGAAGCGTTGCGTTCAGCATCTGCTCGGAGCAAAGCGGTATTGTCTGTTGCAATATAGCCTGGAGCAATCCCATTTACGGTGATGCCAAATTTTGCCCATTCATTGGCAAATGCTTTGAGCAAAGATGAAACGGCACCTTTGCTGGCTGCATAACCTGGAACATTGATTCCGCCTTGAAAACTCAATAAGGAAGCGGTAAACACAATTTTGCCATAACCGTTTTTAATCATCTGCTTGCCAATTTCTCTGGTGATGATGAATTGTGCATTGAGGTTGATGTCGATGATGGTATCCCAATATTCATCAGAGTGATCTGCAGCTGGGGTTCTAAGAATATGTCCGGCATTGTTGATTAAAATGTCAATGCGTGGATGATCGTTTTGCACATCAGTAAGAAACTGATAGATGGAAGCGCGATCGGTAAAATCTGCATTGTATGCAAAGAACTTTCTTCCTGTTGCTTGTACGGCAGCTTCTACTTCTTGACCCGTTGTTTTCATTTTGCTACTCACGCCAATAATATCTGCGCCATTTTCTGCCAATGCAACAGCAATAGCCAATCCAATTCCTTTGTTGCAACCTGTAACGATGGCTACTTTGTTATCTACTCTAAAATTTAGCATGGTTGTTTATTTTAAATTCATGATGTTAACACCGTCCATATCTGCGAAAGATGCATTTTCACCCGCCATAGCCCAAATGAAAGAATAGGCCGCAGTTGCAACGCCACTATGAATACTCCATGATGGAGATACAATAGCTTGTTCATTGTTTAAGAAAATATGTCTGGTTTCATGCGGCTCTCCCATGAAATGAATCACTCTTTGTGATGCAGGCAAATCGAAATAAAAATAAGCTTCCATTCTTCTGTCGTGTAAATGTGGAGCCATGGTATTCCAGATGCTGCCTGGTTTGAAATTGGTAACGCCCAACATCAGTTGACAACTTTTTAATCCATCGGGATGAACATATTTATTGATGGTGCGGTGATTGGCTGTTTCAGAAGAACCCATTTCTGCTGGAGTAGCATCTGCTGATTTCATCAATTGAATCGGATGCTCTGCATGTGCAGCGCATGAAAAGAAAATGAATTTTGCTTCGCTACCCAAAAATTGAACATCTTTTTTACCTCTTCCGATATACAAACAATCCAATTTTCCAAGCTCCATGGTTTCGCCATCAACGGCAATAGATCCGGCTTCGCCAATGTTGATGATGCCCATTTCTCTTCTTTCAAGAAAGAAATTGCTTTTCAATTGATCGTAATTTCCTAGAGAAAGTGCGCCCGATGTAGGCTTTGCTGCGCCAACAATCATTCTGTCGTAATGCGTGTACACACAATTTACTTGGTCGTCTTGAACAAGGTTTTCTAACAAGAATTTTTCTCTGATTTGTTCGGTGTTGTAATTTTTAAAATCTTCCGGATGTACTGCGTGAATGATTTTCATTTTTTTTGTTTTTTTTATGTATTAAAGTGAATCGATTATTTTGATAATCCCAATCTGTTGGAAGATTCTCTGATGAACAATTTGGGTTTGATGATGATGGTTCGATCAGACATGTCCTCATTGCTGTGAAGCATTTCCAAAAACATTTTGGCGGTTGCTTTTCCAATTTCAAAAGCATACATTTCTACACTGGATATAGAAGGTGTAAGTAGGTTGGTAATGGGTTCATTATTGAATCCAACCAAGCCGATGTCTTTGGGTATTTTTAATCCCATTTCTTTGATAGCCAACATGGCGCCGATGGCTAACCTGTCGCTGATAGCGAAAATAGCATCTGGCTTTTTATTCATGCTCAACAATTCTTTTGCAGCAACGTATGCATAATCTTGGTTGAAATCGCAATGAATCACTAGGTTTTTATCAAAAGGAATTTTGTTTTGTTTGAGGGTTTGTATGCAACCAGCAATCCTGTCGTTGCTTACACCCAGATTTTCAGGACCTCCTAATATGGCAATACGCTTGTATCCTTGGTCTATTAAATGTTGTGTTGCCAATCTGCCACCTTCCACATTGTCTAGTGAGATTTTGGGAACAGCGAAATTATTGATCACTCGATCAAAAAGAACCAACGGGATTTTTTTATTCTGAATTTTTTTGATGTGCTCGTAAACCATTGTTTCGCTAGAAACAGAAACAATAAAACCATCTACCAAACTATCGAGCAATCGCTTGGTATTTAAAATCTCTCTTCCAAAACTTTCGTCACTCTGACAAACCATTACCGTGTAACCAGCTTCCAAGGCTACTTCGTCGATGCCTTTCACCATTGTTGCCAGCACATAATCAAGGTTGGGTATGATTACACCGATGGTGTTGGTTTGGTTTTTTAACAGGCTCAAAGCCAACTTATTGGGTTGGTAATCCAACTCCTCCGCCAAGGCTTTCACTGCATTCCTGGTTTCAATACTCACATCAGGCGCATCTCTCAGGGCTCTGCTAACTGTAGAAGTCGATAGTCTTAGCGCTAAAGCAATGTCTTTTATCGTTGTTTGTCTCTCCATTTGAAGTTAAAAATAGCGATAGATTTTGATACCTCAACAAAAAATACCGGCACCCTTTCCGGCATCGTTATCATGTATTTTCATTTGTTCTCGTTTATTGATACTTTTGTTTTGTTTGATAGCATCTAACTTATTGGAAGAATAATTAGATAATATATAAACGTTTATGCTAACAAGTTTTGGTTAAATGCCGATAATATTACATTGACTAACTGTTTTGATTTTTTATTTTTTTTGAACATTGCTTTCATCTAAATTGGAGTAAATCAATTATCCATAGGTTGGTTGTATAAAATTATAAATCAGTTGTGAAAAAATTATTTGCCATTGTTGTGTGTTGCTTGTTGGCCTATGCTGTGCATGCGCAAGTACATCCATTGGCATTCAACAACGCAACTGAGTTCAAGTATGTGCAGGCAAATTTGAAGCAAACAGCATTGATTGGTCAGTCGTACAACAATTTAAAAATCACTACAGATCGCAGGATGTTGGAATCAATAGATGTGCCGGTACCCAAGGATGCGGCAGGAGGATATACCCACGATCAACACAAAGCCAATTATTTGTTGATGTTTGATGCAGGCTTGATGTATCAATTAACCGGAGAAAAAAAATATGCAAGCTTCGTAAAGAAAATATTTTTAGAATACGCAAAACTCAATCCCACATTAAAGAATCATCCACAAGCCACCAGCAGCGCACCCGGAAGGTTGTTTTGGCAAGCATTAAACGATGCCAATTGGTTGGTGTATGCTGGCTTGGCATTTGATTGCATCCATGATTTTTTAACACCAACGGAAAGAATCCAAATTGCGGATGGCGCTTTCAAACCAATTGTTGATTATTTTATAAATGAAAAACCAGATTGGTTTAATCTCATTCACAACCATGCCGTTTGGGCTTGTGCGGGTGTTGGGATTGTGGGCATTGCCACAGACAATGACAATTATGTTCAGATGGCTTTAATGGGATCAAAAAAAGATGGGAAAGCTGGATTTCTCGCACAATTGGATGGATTGTTTTCACCTGATGGGTTTTACAACGAGGGACCTTATTACACCCGTTATGCAGTGTTGCCGTTCTTTCTTTTTGCAAATGCCATATCTCATAAATATCCTGCTCAAAAAATATTTCAATATAGAAATCAGATTCTCAAAAAAGCATTGGACGTTGCGTTGCAGCAAACCAACATCAACGGAAATTTTTTCAGTTACAACGATGCGTTAAAACAAAAAAATTATACTTCAAACGAATTGGTTGTTGCGGTTGATATCGCTTGGAACGCTTATGGTTTCGATTCGTCCTATTTACCTGTTGCTCGTTCCCAAAATAGAATCATACTGTACAAAGGTGGCATTGGCATTGCTCAAGCACTATCCAACAATAAAAACAAATTTCTAATTTATCCTTATCAATCTGCTTCCTACACTGATGGAGCTGATGGCAAAAGTGGTGGGGTTTCTGTTTTAAGAGCTAACCCCAAGAATCAACTCACTACTTTGGTCTTTAAATATACATCTCATGGTTTGTCACATGGTCATTACGACAAATTGAACATACAACTATTCGACAACGGCAATGAAGTGATACAAGATTATGGTGCAGTGAGATACATCAATATTGAACAGAAATGGGGTGGAAGATATTTGCCAGAAACCAATAGCTATGCGCAACAAACCATTGCGCACAACACCATTACAGTTGATGAAATCAGTCATTTTAAAGGTGTTGAAAAAACCAGCGAAATGTATCATCCCAACCAATTGTTCAAGTATTTTAGTCCAACAAATAAAGTTCAGGTGGTGAGCGCATTGGATGAACATGCGTATGCAAATGTTAAGCTGTTTAGAACGGTGTATTTAATTCAATTGCCTGGTGTAGAAAAGCCATTGACGTTGGATATTTTTAAGACAAAGTCAGACAGTATTCATCAATATGATTTGCCGTTTAATTACTTGGGTGTTCCAATGAAAACCAACTTTACATATACGCCTGCCTTAGAAGAGCAAAAAACATTGGGTAAAAAGAATGGCTATCAACATCTTTGGGTAGAAGCAACTGCAAAACAAGTTTCACCATTCACGCAATTTACATTTTTGAATGACAGTACATTTTACACTGTTTCATCGTTGTCATCAGATACGCCAGATGTTTATTTTACGCGCATTGGTGCCAATGATCCCAATTTTAATTTAAGACACGATCCATCTTATATCCTCAGAACAACATCACAAAATCAAACTTTTGTAAACACCATAGAACCCCACGGAAATTTCAATCCCGTAACAGAAATCGCACATCATTCAACCACGGCTGTTTCTGCAATCGAACGTTTGATGGACGACGAAAATTACACAGCAGTGATGGTTACCATCCAAGAAAAAAAATTATTGGTTATACAAAGCAACAAACTTTTTGACGCAACATTTAAGCATGAAGTAAGCATCAATCCATTGGGAAAAACAATACGTTGGCAAGGCCCTGTATACATTGAATTTGATCATACAACACTAAAATAAAAACCTACATTAATAAACAAAACACAACACAAATTATGTCAACAACAGAAATTACGGATTTTCAAATAAAATCATTTGTTGAAAGTTCAGAAATTGAATTGGAAGTAGTGGGAAATGGAGTAAGTCGTAAAATTTTATCCTATGATAAAAATATGATGATGGTGCGCGTAGAATTCGAAAAAGGATCAATTGGCGCATTGCACCAGCATCCACATATTCAAATGACACTGATCGACAGGGGCTCATTTGAAGTTGAAATTGATGGCGTAAAAAAAATACTGAATGAAGGTGATGTATTTTACGTACATTCTAATTTAATTCATGGTGTAGTTTGTTTAGAAAAAGGAACATTGATTGATATGTTCAATCCGATGAGAGAAGATTTTGTTGGATAATTAAATGATTTATTAAAAACTGCTTTAAAAGCAAACATCAAAATATGAAAAAATCAATTTTACTAATAGCCATTTTGTTTGTTGTACAACAAGTGTATAGCCAAACAACTTATTATTGGATTGGCGGTACAGGTACTACAAGTAACATCAGTTTTACATCAACATCAACTTCTTCACCAAGATGGAATACAGCCTTAAATGGTTCGGGTACCAATCGCACGGTGAATGACCCAACAGATATTTTGATTGTAGATGGTACAAACGTTGGTGGTGCAACACCTACAACAGGCGCCATCACGGCAACGAGTACCAGCACTGCATTTGGGCAATTGATTTTGCGCAATGGAGCCAGCATGACGTTGGTGAGGCCCAATTCTGGAACAGGCACTATCACCGTAAATGGTGATGCTACAGCCGCAGATGATTTATTAATCAATGCTGGATGTAGTTTGAAAATTACAGTTGCTGATTCTGTGAATACAACATCGGGAAACAATTTGGTGATTGGCGCTGCTGCTTTTGGAAGAGTGTTTGGTACACTGTCATTATCTGGAGGAGCCAGCAGAACAACTGCTTCCAATCCGGTTGCTGGTGGTTCATTGATTTTTGAGAATGGCGCTGTTTGCAAAGTGAATACTCAAATTACATATTATCCTTTCGGTTCAAACTCTGGGGTTCCTTTGGCTGTTGTTTTTAATAACGGATCTACATTGGTGTACGAAGGTGGAAATACCATTTGGACTTCAACTTCTGCATACACGCCTTGCGATTTAAAAACAGGCAGTACATTGAGAATCGAAGCGGCCATCCCCAATGCATTAGCTACCACATCTAATTTTTTTGCCAATAGAAGATTTGCCAATTTAACCATTGCCAATAACCAAACCGTGACTGGAGATTTTTTCTATAACGTTGACAATTTAACGATAGAGAACGGGTCTACATTTTATATTAAGGGTTCTGGTGCAACAGCAATTTCTGGAAATGTGCTCAACAATGGTACCATGGGTTCAGTAGCTGGATTTACTTCATCTAATTTATTGATGAAAGGTATCACACCGCAAAGTATTGGGGGTACAGGTACCTTCTTGCCATTTGGGGCTGTTTCTGTGGGCGCAGCAGCAAATGTTACCTTAAATGCAAACGTCGTAATCAATGGCTCAACAAATTCATTGATCAACGGTAAAATTAATTTAAACACCCACACGTATACAGGAACAGGAACTTTTCAAACAAAAGCAGCTGCTTCCATTACAACAGCAGCAACTGCTGGAGTAGTTGGTTCATACAGCATTTCTTTAGATCCAGCGGCTTATTCATCTACTGCAAATACTGCTGGTGTTTATAATGGGTTATTGGTAACTGGTACTGGCGTTCCAGCCAATTCTTTCATTATTGGAACAAGCAGCAGCTCTAGCACCATAACCATTTCCAACCCACTTACCACCACACCAAGTTCTATTACCATTTCTGGAGGCATTCCTGAATTGAGAACATCTAGTCCAAATGGAATTGATGGCAACATTGCGGGTGTTGGTACGTTGTCTGTATCCTCTTCCACCGATTTGGTTTTCGATGCTCCAACCACACAACCTTTTAGCAATATTGCAACAGGAACTTACAGAAATGTAACGTTTAATGCAGCAGTTACCACCAATAGAAATTTGATTTTGGACAGTGTATTAACTGTAAATGCAGGTATTTTATCTATCAGGCCTGTAGATACCATTAGAATAAAAAATGGTAAAGATTTAGGAGGCGCACCTTTCAACAACGCCAAGCATATTGCTACATTATCATCTGCTGCCGGGGTAGGAATGCTAAGAATTGATTTGGTTTCTACACCTAAATTATTTCCAATTGGTTCTGTTGCCAATTATTTACCTGTAACGCTTTCACCATCAGCGGTGTCAACTTTTACAGCAGGTGTTTTTGAAGGCGTTACTGTTGATGGTGCAACAACAGGCACTCTATTGACTTCAGCGGAATTGTCAAAATTGGTGAACAGTGTTTGGAAGTTAAACAGGGTTTCTGGAACAGGGGATGCCCTCGCTAGTTTTGGATGGACCGCAGCTTTGGAAGGAACAATATTTGCAGCACAAGCCAATCCTAGAATAGGTGTTATACAAAATACAGCTTCGGTTTGGAGTACTCCTTCGGGAACCGGTGACAACACACTCAACACTGCATCATCAACCATTACCTCATTTGGTGCTTTTGCCATTGGCTCACAACCTTTGGTTTCAGCATTTAGTTTCAATGCACTCCAACCGATTGTTTATGGTAACCCAGATTTTAATGCCGGGGTAACCAGCTTAAACACAACTCAGCCATTAATTTACACAAGTTCAAACACTTCGGTAGCAACGATTTCTGCATCAGGCCTAATCCATATTGTTGGTGCAGGAACAACCAATATCAATGTGACACAAGCTACCGATGGTACATATCTTGCTGCCAATGAAACACAACCATTGGTTGTAAACAAAGCGCCATTAACCATCACCGCCGACAATCAATCTCGTTTTGAAGGAGTAGTCAATCCTACACTAACGGCAAGCTATAGTGGATTTGTTTACAGTGAAACACCAGCTGTTTTACAAACGCCAGTTACATTATCGACCACAGCGGTATTGGCTTCAACGCCAGGTGCTTATCCGATAACTGCTTCTGGGGCAACTGCGGCAAACTACAACATTGCTTTTGTAAGTGGCACATTAACCGTTATTGCAAAACAAAATCAAACCATCACATTTGGCGCTTTTCCTACTGTAACTTACGGTGCACCAGATTTCTCGGCGCCGGTTTCTAGTACGAATAATACCATTCCTGTTTCCTTATCAAGTTCTAATAATGGTGTTGCAATAATAAATGGCAACAACATACAAATTACTGGTGCGGGAACCACAACCATTACGGCGAGTCAAGCTGGTAACGAAGGTTATTTCCCTGCCAATGATGTATCAATCACTTTAATTGTAAACAAAGCGCCTTTAACCATAGGCGTTAGAGATACTTCAAAATTAGAGGGGCAAGTAAATCCAACTTTTACTTTTGTGTACACCGGATTTGTATTGGGTGAAACAGCATCTGCATTGAGTAGTCAACCCGTTGTGATTACAACAGCTACACAAAATTCATTGGCTGGCATTTATACCATTACCCCATCTGATGCGCAAGCCAACAACTATGAAATTGCTTACACAAGCGGCAGAATGATCATTTATCCAGCAGATAGCGCAAGTCAAACACTACAAGCATATTACAATGGAAGCAATGGCGTTCGCGTGAAATTGTTTTCTCCGTTCCCAGATAAAGGGGATGTAATTTTCTACGATATGTTGGGAAGAAGACTTTCTGCTAAATCTATTTATTTGCCAAGTGGATTTACAGAATTGACCTTGCCTGTTAAAGGTTTCGGAAGTGCATTGTATATCATCAGTTTCAAAGGCACAAAAAATACAATCAGCAAACAAATTCCAATCATACAATAAAATAGCAATTAGATGGTAAATAGAGTAGTGGGTTTGTGTTTGTTTTTCTTTATTGCAGCGCATGGTTTTTCGCAAAAACAAACTTTGTCTGTTTTTGCATTAAACAGAGAAGCGTTGCAAATCAACAAAGCAAAATTGATTGCAGGAGATGTATCATTGAAGCCGGCTTTCAATAATTTGTTGAAAATTGCAGATGAGCAGTTGGGGAAAAACAAAATGTATACAGTTATGGAGAAAAAGCAAATGCCTCCAAGCAACGATATGCATGATTACATGAGTATTGCCATTTATTATTGGCCAGATACGACAAAACCCAATGGTTTGCCATATATCAGTAAAGATGGTCAAATCAATCCAGAGGTGGAAGATTATAAGGATAAAGTGAATATTGGTAAAATGGTAAAATCTGTATCCAATTATGCATTGGCATATTATTTTTCAAATGATGAAAAGTATGCACAAAAAGCAGCTCAGCAAATCAAAGCCTGGTTTTTGGATCCATCAACCAAAATGAATCCCAACTTAAATTATGCGCAAGCCGTGAAAGGCAGAAATGATGGGAGAGGAATTGGAATTATTGAAAGTCGTTTATTCATTGACGTGATTGATGCAGTTGGATTAATTCAATCAAGTTCATCATGGTCAAAATCCGACCAACTAAGCATGGAGAAATGGTTTGCAGATTATTTGCAGTGGCTCATGACCAGTAAAAATGGCTTAGAAGAATTTAAGACCAAAAACAATCATGGCATTTGGTATGATGTACAAAAATTAGACTATGCGATTTTTTCTCACCATGATGAAATTGCAGAAAATACCTATCAAAGTTTATTGTCACGCATGGAAGATCAAATGGATGAAACCGGATTCTTTCCTTTGGAATTAAAACGAACCATTGCCTTGCATTATTCTGCCTTTATCATGGAGCCATTATTTCTAGCAGCAAACATGTCATTATCCATCAATAAAAACATGTGGAAATATGTTCCGCCTTCAGGCAAATCACTAAAAAAAGGATTTGAAGTGTTGATGCCTTATTTATCAAAAGAGAAAGATTGGTTTGGAAACCAGATCAAACCATTTGACTATAAAATGTATGCGCCACCACTTTTGGCGGCAGGTTTTCAACAATATCAATGCGCCAATTGCAAAACAGCGATAGCTGATATTTTGGAAGCAGAAGCAGAAAAATCAATACTACATTTAACCACATTAATCGACTAAAGTAACCAATAAGATGAAAAAAATCATTTACACATTATTGTTGACATTGCCTGTACTTTTTGCAGCGGCACAAAAAAGGGAAATCAATGGAAAGGTAACCAACAAAGCTACAGGAGAGCCATTGGAAGGCGTTAACATTATTGCCGACAAATCAAAATCGGGTACTGCCACTAAAAAAGATGGCACTTATACAATCAGTGTGAAGTCATCAAAATCGACATTGATATTTTCAAGTGTGGGATTTGCTACACAAGCTATAGCCGTTGACAAAAAAGATACATTGGTGAATGTAGAAATGGTACCTGCTGCTACCGATAATGCAGAGGTGGTGGTGATTGGATATGGTACACAACGCCGCTCTGATGTAACTGGCGCCATCACGAAGTTTAAAGATGAAAAATTAGATGAAGCGCCTGTTTCACGTTTAGACCAAGCCTTGCAAGGTAAAATTGCTGGGGTGCAAATACAGAATTTATCATCTGAAGCAGGAGCGCCACCTAAAGTAACGGTTAGGGGTATCAGCTCTATTTATGCAGGTGCAAGTCCATTGGTTGTGGTTGATGGTCAGCCAGTACCCGATGGGTTGGCTTATGTAAACATGGCGGATGTTGAATCAGTAGAAGTATTGAAAGATGCAGCTTCTGCAGCAATTTACGGATCGAGAGGTGCAAGTGGTGTTATTTTAATTACTACTAAAGCCGGTAAAACAGACAAAACAAAATTTGTTTTCAAATATTCTGTTGGTGCAAAACAAGATTATAAAAGATATGATGTATGGACAACAACCCAGTACATGAATAATCTATTTTACGAGGCTGCATTGAAATCATTAGACCCAAGTGTTCCAACACCATCGGGTGCATTAATTGCAACCAATAATGAGAGAGCGGGTTATATTATTGAAAATGAGTTGTATGGCGGAAATGGTACAGATTGGCAATCGCAAGCATTAAGAACTGGGTTGTTTCAAAATGTTCAATTGAGCGCATCAGGAGGGAAAAGCGATATTAAATATTATATATCTGGAGGTTACCAAAAAGATCAAGGCTTAATGAAGAATAGTGAATACGATCGATTTACGGTTCGATCTAGAATGGATGTTAATTTATCTAGCAAAGTTAAATTGGTGCTGAATATCAATCCTTCTTTTTCTAGAAAAGAATCTCCTTCCATCAATTACACCACATTCGTTAGATACGCTAGTTTCTTGCCTGTTGTGCACAATCAGGCAACATTGGCATTGGTTGGACAAAACCCACAATGGTCAAATTTACAGTTGGGCAGTTATGCGCAACCACGACACTTCAATAATTTAAATTACACCGGCTATATGCCTGATGGTAGTTTTTGGAATCCAGGTACGCAATCTGATGCATTCAATTCAAGTACCAATTCGCCAAGTTCTATTCTCAACAACACATTTATCAATAATGATGAATACAGATTGCAATCATCAGCGGACTTAACATTTAAGTTGTATAAAGGACTCGAATTTAAGTCCTTGGCAACCTTGTATGTGAACAATAGTAACGCGCTCAATTGGTCGAATAGAAATGCGGAAGCAGATGGATTGGTTAGCAGAGGCGCATTCACCAACAACTCATTTGTTGATTTACTTTCAGAAAACACACTTACATACAACAAAATAATTAAAGACCACTCATTTAATGTATTGGCGGGCTTTACTTCTCAAGTAACCAAAACAAGAAATGACCAAGCTGTTGGATATGATTTTGCTGATGACAATATCAGAACATTGAACCAAGCTGGAATCATTGATCGTTCAGGCACCAATGGAACGACCAATCAAATTGGATTGGTTTCATATTTGGGTAGGGTAAACTACAATTATAAAAGTAAATATTTGTTGTCGAGCAGCTTTAGAACAGATGGTAGCTCTTATTTTGGACCAGGGAAAAAATGGGGAACATTCCCTTCTATATCTGTTGGATGGGCTATGGATAAAGAAAAATTCATGAACAAAATCAATTGGATTACGAAGTTGAAATGGAGAGCAAGTTATGGTGTATCTGGAAACAACAGAATCTTAAATTTTGGGTTCCTTGATCTGCTGTATCCTAGCAATTATTCTTTTGGGAACGGAACAGGTATCGTTACCAATGGTCAATCTACTTCAGCCACCATTCGTTCAAACGAAGACATTACATGGGAATCAACATACCAAGCCAATTATGGTATGGATTTATCCATCTTGAAAGGGAAAATTGGATTGTCGGTAGATTATTACAATTCTGAAACGGACAAATTACTCTTACAACAAGCAACGGTTGCTTATACTGGCGTTCCTGCAAGTTGGAACAATATAGGTAGCTTAAAAAATACAGGTATTGAATTGCAGTTAAACACCATCAACCTGACCAAAAAGAATTTCAAATGGACAACTGCAGCCAACATTTCACACACACAAAATAAAATCTTAGAGCTAGGACAAGAAGCGTATTTATTAAATGAAGGTGAAAGAAACGAGTTGTATTTAAATAAGGTAGGTTTACCATTGATTCAATTTTATGGTTATAAAACTGACGGAATTTGGTTATCCCAAGAGCAAATCAATGCATCAGGATTAACTAGTCAGTTGTCGAATGCATTTGTACCAGGACAATTGAAATTAGTAGACATCAATGGAGATAATGTAATTGACATCAAAGACAGAACAGTTATAGGTTCGCCGTATCCAGATTTTACTTGGGGTATGACAAATACCATAACGTATAATCAATTTGAATTGAGTTTCACTTTTCAAGGTGTGCAAGGCGGCGATTTGATTAATGGCGATCCAAACTATGACGATGTAAAAAAATTGGTAGTCAATTATAACAAGAACAGATACATTTCACCATTATTTCCTGGTGATGGAAAAACGCCAAATTATAATAAAGCAGCATTCAATTGGTTGCTTACTGATTATGTTGTAGAAGATGCATCATATTATGCTTTAAGAGAAGTAAACATCAGTTATAAGTTTCCCGACAACAAAATCAAATTTGCAAAAATAAACAGCTTGAGAATGTATTTTTCTGCACAGAATTTATATTTCCACTCAGCCAAAAGCTACAGAGGAATTAATCCAGAAGCAAGGGTTACATCTGGACCTTATGGTTCTGCGTTAGTAGGAGGTTACCAAAGAGGCAGTTTCCCAATTCCACAAACTTTTGTATTTGGTGTCGACGTAAATTTTTAATCTAATTCATTATTAATATAAATGTTATGAAAAAATATAGTTTTCTTTTCTTTATTGCCATAATTGCAATTACAGGATGTAATAAAATAATTGATGTGTATCCAACATCCTATTTATACGACCAATCGTATTATAGAAACGTAGCAGAAGTAGATAAGGCACTTATCGGTTGTTACAATGGGATGCAAAAAGCATTGTACAACGAATGGGAAGTTACCGAATTGAGAAGCGACAATACCTTGATGGGTAGTCCAACCAGCGGTAGTTCGGATAATCGTGAGTTTAGTGATTTAGACATGTTTATGCCAGCTCCCTCACATTCTGGAGTGTATGATTATTGGTTGAACAATTACTACAACATTTACAACATCAATAAGGTGATGTATAATTTGGCAGTGAATTATCATCCAGAAAATGGAACGATAACATATGATTCAATTCAGATACCCGTTACCATGGCTGATAGAAAAAGAATTGCAGCACAAGCTTCATTTATAAGAGCATATCATTACTTTAATTTGGTAAGATTGTTTGGCGGAGTGTTTGAAATTCATCAACCTGTTACACCACAAGCGGCCAAATATATCAATAGAAGTACTGTTGAACAGAATTATACTTTCATTATAACCGATTTGCAAAATGCCATTGAGAATGGATCAACGAATAATTATACAAGTATCAATATCAATGACTTTGGAAGAGTAAATGTTTGGGCTGCAAAAGCAATGTTGGCCAAAGTGTATCTGACGTTAAACAGAAAAGCAGAAGCCATAACACTATTGCAAGATGTAATGACCAATAGTGGATATGGATTGCAAGCAACATATGCAAATGTATTTTCAACAACCAATGAAATGAATGCTGAAATTTTATTTGCAGTGAGATACAAATCAGGCAAAGTAGGATTGGGATCGCCTTTTCCTAATTTATTTGCGCCAAGTGGGAGTGGACAAGCCATCGTTAATGGAGATGGTAAAGGTTACAATTTTGTTGCAAGAGAATTGCTAAGAAAAACACAAGGCGGTTACGATTCTGTATTGGATGTAAGATATAAATACAATATTGGAAATTACTTCTCGAAATTGTATCCGAAGAAACACATTGCCAATGTGATTTATGAAAATGATGGTGAAAATGATTGGCCTGTAATCCGTTATGCAGATGTGTTGTTGATGATGGCGGAAGCACAAGGTTTTTCTCCCAACAGCACAAGCCTAATAAATCAAGTAAGATTAAGAACGGGCTTAGTCGCATACACGGCTTCAACTATCAATTCTGTGGCAACATTTGAGAAAGCGTTGTCGGATGAGAGAAGATGGGAATTCGCATTTGAAAATCAAAGATGGTTTGATTTGGTTAGGTTTAAAACTACTTTGACAACAATTGATCCAATCGTTGTGTTGAAAAATCATTTTTCTAATATGTATTCATCTTATTATTCGCAATATCCACAGCCTTTGTCATTGCCAGATTTGCAAAACTTTATCACCGATCAAAGGTTATTGTTACCTATTCCTCAAAGAGAAATTGACATCAATACCACAATTGTCATAGCTCAAAATCCTGGCTATTAATAATGAATAAAATTCCCTACATATTTGCGTTTGTGTTTGGCTTCATGATTTTTGATTTTACTGCAATAGCACAGGAATCAGAAAGTTCTTCAGCTCAAACATACAAGCCGGTGGTGATTCCTACTGGGTTTAAAGCAAATATTGATGAGGTATATACAATGGTGGGCGATTGGAAAGGTAGATTGGATTTGTATTTTCAGCCATCTGCAACTCAGCCAACACCCATCATCATCAACATACATGGTGGTGGTTGGAAAAATGGAGTGAAAGAAACGCAGGGTGGGTTTTCTACTTTTTTTAAAGAAGGGTATAGTGTTGCCAATGTAGAATATCGCATGTCGCCTCAAGCCAAAGCGCCGGCTGCCGTGGAAGATGTACGCTGTGCTTTAATTTACCTTATTAACAACGCCCAAAAATTCAATATCGATGTTAATCGTATTGTGGTAATGGGTGGTTCAGCTGGTGGGCATTTGGCTTTAATGACGGGCCTTCTAGCCAATAATTCCATATTTGATGGCAATTGCCCAGGAACAAAAAATATCAAAGTAGCTGCCATTATTGACAAATATGGATGCTCGGATGTATGGGCAAAAATGTATACCAATTATGGTCCATCGGTT
Organism: uncultured Bacteroidota bacterium; assembly: GCA_903871575.1. Taxonomy (GTDB): domain Bacteria; phylum Bacteroidota; class Bacteroidia; order Chitinophagales; family Chitinophagaceae; genus Ferruginibacter. The sequence goes on along the minus strand of CAIQHJ010000057.1, from coordinate 14,978 downwards.
CGCAAAAACTATAATGGCAAAGAATGGTTGGGCGATAAACAAAACGATGAAAAATTTGCCAAGTCGGTTTCTCCTGTTTCTTATGTAAATAAAAATAGCCCGCCGGTTTTAATCATTCATGGCAATGCAGATTCTTCCATTGCATACAATCAATCAGAAGTGTTGTACAAGCTTTTAAAAGAAAAGGATGTTCAAACCACATTTATTACAGTTGAAGGTGGCGGACATGGGAAATTTACTAAAGAAAAAAATGCCGAACTGAATTTGGCCATTTTGAATTTTATAAAAAATGTGCCATCATTTAAAGAATAAAAATCCAACGATGAAAAAATATATCCTACATGTTGTTTTGTTTTGCATTACAATGCATACGATGACTTTTTCTTTTGCACAAGAATCTGAAATCATCAAATCCGATAGTGTAAAAAAATATAAACCGGTAGAATATCCATCGAGTTTTAAGGCGAGTTTAGATGAAGTCTATACCAAGGTAGGGAACTGGGATGGTAGAATGGATGTATATTTTCAACCTGCTGCAACAAAGCCAACACCTATTATCATCAATATTCATGGTGGTGGATGGAAAAATGGTGTGAAAGAATCACAAGGTGGATTTACCAGTTTTTTTAAAGCGGGATTTTCAGTTGCCAATGTAGAATATCGGATGACCAATTATGCTACAGCTCCTGCTGCAATTGAAGATGTTCGCTGTGCATTAATATACATCATCAACAACGCAAAAGCACTCAATGTAGATGTAAATAAAATTGTTGTAATGGGTGGTTCTGCTGGAGGGCATTTGGCATTGATGACAGGATTAATGGGTAACAATCATTTGTTTGACAACAATTGCAAAGGAACGGAAAACATTAAAGTGGCTGCAATTATTGACAAATGGGGAATTTCAGATGTTTGGGCTTGGGCATACAACGATTACGGACCAGCAGTAAGAAAAAGCAGATCGCCAGGAGATTGGATGGGTCCCAAAAAAACAGATGAAGCTTTCGGTAAATCAATTTCACCCATACATTATGTAAACAAGAAAAGTCCGCCAACGCTCATCATTCATGGAAATGCAGATTCTACCGTGCCGTATCAACAATCGCTTGACTTATTAAAACAATACGAATCGGTTGGTGTTCAATCGGGATTAATTACAGTAGAAGGCGTTGGGCATGGGAAATTTACAAAAGAGAAAAATGCAGAATTGGTAAAGAATATCATAGATTTTTTAATGGGCTTAGACGCTTTTAAAAATTAAATATTGTTTTTTTCTAAACATTTGTGCACAATACAGGTTTTTTAAAAAAATACAAATGATTTTTTGATTTGAGGTATGGTTTTTGAAATGATGTCTCAAATAATTCAATACTTACCCAAAACACACTAAAATGAAAAACCAATATTTGTTATTTATTTTGTTTGCTATTCTAATGCAAAGCAATCATGCAAGTGCAACAAAAACTACTGTGAACACCTTGGTTTCGTTAACATCAAGCTATGCTGCTGCAAGGCCAGGAGATACAATAGTTGTTGCAAATGGAACATACAATTGGGGACAGATTATGTTATCAAATATCAACAATACATCTACAGGGGCGTGGATTGTGGTGATGGCAGAAACCCGTTCGGGTGTGGTATTTAGAGATTCAACATTTATCCGATTTTCTGGTACTCGAATACATCTCACCGGTTTTAAATTTGCCAACGGCAGTTGTTCAACCAATGCAGTTGTAGCATTTAGATCTTCAACGAGTGTGTTTGCCAATTATTCAAGAGTGTCGCACATCACTTTCGATCATTACAACTCTATTGATTCGGTAGAAAATGAATGGGTTGGGATTTTTGGTACGAATAATAGAGTAGATCATTGTTCATTTTTAGATAAATCCAATGCACGAGCAACGGTTGTGGTTTGGTATAGTACAGCAACTTTTCCAGATAGGTCGGTTTCTACATTTCACAGAATAGATTCTAATTATTTTATGGGTAGAAGTTATATGGGTGGCAATGGTGGCGAAACCATACGTATTGGCGTTGGCAATAATTCAAGGACATTTGGTTACAATGTGATAGAGTATAATTTATTTGAAGGATTAATACAAACAGAACCAGAAATTGTATCCAACAAGTCTTATTACAACACCTATCGATACAATACTTTTAAAAACTGTAATGGTGGTTTGACACTTCGAATGGGTAAATATTGTTCTGTGTATGGAAACTTTTTCATCAATGACGATCCTACAAAAACAACATCATATGGGGTCAGGATTATTGACAAAGGACATAAAGTTTACAATAATTATTTTGAAGGTTTGTTGGGCGCAACAGGAAGCTTGACGTCTATAAGATTTCCAATCATAACATACAATGGAACATATCCATCTTCAGATAGTTTGAATCCGTTGGTTTTGAACGGAGCCTATTTACCAGCTGATAGTGCTTTAATAGCAAACAATACCATTGTGAATTGTGCCGGTGGGGCGGGTGTGAAAATTGGGAATTATGATGCAGGAATGGCGTTGAATCAAGCTCTAGGAACAACGCTTGCCAACAATGTAATAAAAATGTCATCTGGACAAGCTGTTTATATAGATTCAACCAATACTGCTTTAACATACTTTGCAGAAGGCAACAGATACAGTGCTCCATCGGGATTGGGGCTTACCAACGCAGCAGGATTTACCAATACCCCGTTGGCATTTGGCAGCAGATCTAATGGAATTTTATCAGCACCTTCGGTTGTTCAAGATGCAAGTGTAAATACCAATAATTACATTGCTATTATAGGTAATTTAGATGCACAAGGCCAAACCCGTACTTCAATTTTTGATGCTGGTTGTGATGAAATAAATGGAACTGGTATGGTGTCTAATTTTCCATTAGATTCCAATACCGTTGGAGCAGGTAGGCCGATTGTGGTTCTTCGCACACAAACAATATCATTTGCTGCTATACCTTCTAAAGCAGCCAATGCAGCTGATTTTAATGCTGGAGCAACTGCGTCTTCCGGATTGGCCGTTTCTTATGCAAGTTCTAATCCAGCGGTGGCTACAATCGTAAACAATAATGTACATATCGTGGGTTATGGCAGTACAGTGATAACTGCATCGCAATCTGGAAATACAGTGTTTAGTGCAGCAACGGCAGTTACGCAAACACTAACGGTAACAGGACTTTCACAAACAATTGGTTTTGCTGCAATTCCTTCAAAAGTTGTGAACACTACTCCTGATTTCAATCCCGGAGCAACTGCAACATCTGGTTTAGCTGTTGTTTACACTAGCTCTAATACTGCGGTGGCTACAATAGTCAACAATAATATTCATGTCGTAGGCTATGGTACTTCTACAATTACCGCTACACAATCTGGTAATTCAATTTATTATGCAGCGCCTTCGGTTACGCAAACACTAACGGTAACAGGACTTTCACAAACCATTACATTCCCAACCCTTGTTGCGAAGTCGGTTGGTAACGCTGATTTTGCTGGTGGTGCAACTGCATCTTCCGGTTTAGCTATCACATATACTAGTTCTAATACAGCGGTAGCTACAATTGTAAATGGAAATATTCATTTGGTTGGCGCAGGAGTTGCCACTATAACTGCTGCACAGCCGGGAAATGCTACATATCTGCCAGCGGCAGCTAAAACACAAAACCTTAGTGTTTCAAATGTCTATTCATACAGTCCATCTAACATTACGGTCACCTCAGGAACATTGGCATCTGGAGTGGTTGGTAATTTAGCTACAAACAATGCTAGTTACGTGGTGTTCAATTCAACAACAACAGGTACAAGAAATGTCGATTGGTACGGATCTGTTTTTATTACACAAAGTCCATCAACAGTAAACAATCTGACCATTAATTATGATGGGAAATTGTCTGCATCAAAAACCCAAATTATATATCTGTACAATTGGCTGACATCAGCTTGGGTGCAAATCAATAGTCGTTCGGTTTCTACAACTGATGTTTTGATAAATTCTATCCAAACATCACCTGCTAAACATATATCATCAACAGGGGAAATTAGATTGCGTGTATACAGCAGCGGTGGAACTGCCAACTATACTTGCGCTGGAGATTGGATGCAGTTTCAAATAGAATCCACCAGTGCTGCGAAAGGTCAAGTTTCAATTGCAGACAATCAAGCGTCTAAGGAAATGTTGGAATTGTTTCCCAACCCATCAACCCAATTTGCCAACCTGCATTATTTTTTACCAATCGTTTCAAGGGTTTCTATATCTCTGTTTGATGTACATGGTAAAAAAGTCAGAACAATTATAAATAATGAACTACAACCATCAGGTGACAAAACGGTACAAATAGATAACAAGGCTTTGCCAAAAGGATTGTATTTCATTAAAGCCCTTATCAATAATAAAATCGTTACCACTAAAATGATTGTCAATTAACATAAAAAACTCACCTTTTAAAATTCAAAATGAAACTAAGATTATTGATTGCTGTTATTGCCATTGGTTCTATCAATTCAGCAGTTTTCGCACAAAAAAAATCGAAACCCAACATTTTATTTATTGCCATTGATGATTTAAAACCTGAATTGGGTTGCTATGGTAACACGCTAGTAAAAACACCCAATATAGATAGACTAGCAAAGATGGGGACTGTTTTTATGAGCAATTACTGCCAACAAGCGGTGTGCGGACCAACCAGAGCAAGCTTAATGACAGGCTTGCGACCAGATGCAACAAAAGTTTGGGATTTGAAAACGAAAATGAGAGAGGTTGTTCCTAATATTCTAACCTTGCCACAGTATTTAATTTCACAAGGATATATTACTTCAGGCGTTGGCAAAATTTATCATCCATCTTGTGTTGATAAAAAATTTGATGAATTATCTTGGTCGATACCTTTTATAAAACCCAAAGCATCAGATTACGCTAACGGTTTGGGTGAGCCAGCAAAAAAACATTATCAATCTCCAGAAACAAAGGCCGCAATTCAAGCTGAAACAGCTGAAGCAGATGCGGAAGGCAAAAAAGAGAAATCAACTGACAGCGAATCGACAGTTGGTACAGTGAAGCCCTCTACTGAATGCTTGGACTTGCCAGATAATGCTTACGAAGACGGAGTAACGGCTTTGATTGCGAAAAAATCTTTGATCAGTTTAAATGCAGAAAAGGAACCCTACTTTTTAGCGGTAGGCTTTCACAAGCCACATCTTCCTTTCGTGTCGCCCAAAAAATATTGGGACATGTACAACAGAGAAGATATGCCTATTGCATCTTTTCAAGAACATGCAACAAACGAAGTTTTTGTAGCATATGAGTCTTCTGGTGAATTGAGAAACTATTCCGATATTCCTACACAAACCTCCCATACCAAGGAAGAATTGAGAGCAGGACTGGCTCTAGCAAAACAAAAAGAACTTATCCATGGATACTATGCTGCTATTTCTTATGTGGATGCGCAAGTGGGAATTTTGTTGAATACGTTAGATTCATTAGGAACACTTGACAACACAATTATTGTGTTATGGGGAGATCATGGTTGGCATTTGGGTGATCACGACATGTGGGGCAAACACACCAATTTTGAACAAGCAACACGAGCTCCACTGATTTTTGCTGCGCCAGGTTTTAAAGCAGGACAAACAAAATCATTATCAGAACACGTAGATGTGTTTCCAACGATTTGTGATTTAGCAAATTTATCGATTCCATCGATGCTTCAAGGAAACAGCTTAAAGCCTGTAATGAAAAATAAAAATGCTTCTGTTAAGGAATTTTCAATGAGTCAATATCCTAGAAATTTAAAATCAGATGAATTTGCAAAGTTGGGATATAGCAACAAGAAATTGATGGGTTACAGCTTACGTACCGAAAGATACAGGTATACATTGTGGATGAATAATAACTTTAGAAGCAATGAACCATACGAAGCTAGTCGCGTTTATGCAACCGAGTTATATGACTATGAAAAAGATCCTTTAGAAAAAGCAAATCTTGCAAAGGATAAAAATTACGAAAAAGTGGTGAAGGATTTAAATCAAGAAATGATAGATTACTTTAAAACTTTTGAAGGCAAATAAATTAACGACAACGTATAAATGAAGCTGAAATTATTTTTTATATTTTTATTGTTTGTTCACATAGCCAAATCACAAACAACATCATTGGTGTCTGTAGGTGCTGATGGAAAGTTGTTATACACACTAGATTCTAAAGGAAATAAAATTCCAGATTTTAGTGGCGTTGGTTATAGAAACAGCGAAGAGCCAATTCCATTGGTAAGCGTAGTTAAAATTGTATATCCTGTTGCCGGCGATAATCTACAAAACGTTCAAGAAGCTATCAATGAAGTTGCTACTTATCCTCTAGATGCCAATGGTTTCAGGGGAGCGATATTATTTAAAAGTGGTTTGTATGAAATGAGTGACACCATTAAAATTTCAGCAAGTGGAATCGTATTGAGAGGCGAGGGGAATGCAACAGAATTTAAGGGAACCAAAACAGCTCAATACAGTTTGTTTTATTTTTCTGGAAATGCGGGATTGCAATATATTTCGTCTACGAAGAAAGCCATCACCAACGCATATGTTCCATTTGGTAGCAATCAATTTTCTGTTGCAACCGGACACAGTTTTAATGTGGGCGATCAGGTTATGGTTCATCGAATTCCAAAACAAACTTGGATTGATTTGTTGAATATGGCGCAATGGGGATGGACATATCCTTCTTATGATATTTATTTCGAAAGAAAAATAACTGCGGTCAATGGTAATGAACTGACCATAGATGCGCCAGTTGTTGACATCATGGATGCTACATATGCTCCGGGTGAAGTTTTAAAATTTACATCTGAAAGAATAGAAAACTGCGGAATCGAAAACATGAAAATTACTTCGACCTATGTTTCGGAAACAGATGAAAACCATTGTTGGGAAGCCATCACTTTTTACAACATTACCAATGCTTGGGCAAAAAATATAGAAGTACAATATGTGGGCTATGCTGCTGTACATATTGAAGATGGGGCAAGTTTTATTACCGTGGATAGTTGTAAATTTTTAGATCCCAAATCAACATTGGATGGAGGAAGACGGTATGCTTTCAATGTAGATGGTCAAAGATCGTTGGTTCAAAATTGCTTTACAAGAAATGGTCGACATGATTATGTTAATGGGAGCAGAACACCCGGACCTGTTGTTTTTTATAATTGTATTGCAACACAACAAAACGCCGACATCGGACCGCATCATAGATGGTCGACAGGAATTTTATTTGATAATGTAGTTGGGGATGGAAATATGGCTGTTCAAAACAGAGCCAATTCGGGTAGTGGTCACGGTTGGGCTGGTGGACAAACGATGTTTTGGAACTGCGATGGATATAGATTGGTGATACAAGATCCTGAGTGGGATTATACCAATTGGGCCATTGGTTGTCAATTTGTTGATATAACAAATGTTGGCGATCTTACAACAGAACCTTATGGATTTGTAGAATCAAGTGGTACCCATATTGCTGCAATTCCAAGTTTATTCAACATGCAATTGAATGAGCGCATGATTGATCATAAAAGACCTCAACAAATTGCATTTCCGCCAATTCCTTTAAAATCATTGGATAGTTTGGATTTTTATCCTGGCGCTACGTCAAGCTCAGGCTTACCAGTTTCATATGCAAGCTCAGATACGCTTGTTGCAAAAATTATCAATGGTAAAATTCACATCATAGCTTTGGGAACTTGTGTAATTACGGCAAGTCAGCAAGGGAATTTATATTACCATCCAGCCGCAAATGTAGACCAACAATTGATCGTAAATGGTGAAATAGGTGCCCAAATTTTGCTATTCCCAAGCCCTGCAAAAAATAACATCACGGTAAATTATTTTAATAAAAATGGAGATGTTGTAAAAATAAAAATTTACAACACCGATGGAAAGTTGGTGAAATCACTAAGGCAGAACAAAACCAATACAACAGGTAATCAAAGCGCATTTGTAGAGATATCAGCATTGGCTTCTGGAAGTTATTTCATGCGATTGGAAATTGGAAATGAAATTCAAACAAGTCAATTTTCGATAGTTAGATAAAATATAGAAGTGGCTGTTGTTGAGCACTGAAATGTGGTAGAAAAAAAGAAACATTTGAAGTAAAAAATTGTACTCAAAATAAAAAATCAATTCATTAAAACAATAAAACCAAACAAACAATGAGCAAGAAAGTAGTAACCCTAGGAGAAATCATGCTAAGATTATCTACTCCTGATTTTAAACGATTTGTACAAGCCGATACATTTGATGTTACATACGGTGGTGGGGAAGCCAACGTAGCAGCGGCTTTGTGTAATTATGGACTTAACGGAACTTTCGTAACCAAAGTGCCGAATAATCCAATCGGTCAATCTGCGATTAATCATCTTCGTCGTTATGGTGTAGATACACAATTCGTGTCAAGAGGTGGAGACAGATTAGGCATTTATTTTTTAGAGACGGGTGCTTCTATGAGAGCTTCACAAGTGGTTTACGACAGAGCTGGAGCAAGCATTGCAGATGTTGATGCCAGTGAATTTGATTTTGATAAAATATTTGAAGGTGCTTCTTGGTTTCATACAACAGGCATCACTCCCGCATTGAGCGATAAAGCTGCAGCATTAACTGAAGCAGCTTTGAAAGCAGCAAAAGCTAAAGGCATCACCACAAGTATTGATTTGAACTATAGAAAAAAATTGTGGAGCAAAGAAAAAGCAAGGGAAGTAATGACCAACCTTTGTCAGTATGTTGATGTGTGTATTGGCAATGAAGAAGATGCAGACACTACCTTGGGTTTCAAAGCAAAAGATACTGATGTAACAAAAGGCGAATTGAATTTGGATGGGTTTAAAGATGTGTTCCACCAAATGAAAGAGAAATTCGGATTTAAATTCATTGCGTCTTCATTAAGAGAAAGTCATAGTGCAAGTGATAATGGCTGGAGTGCATTGGTTTATGATGGAAGCGAATTTTATCATACCAAACAATACAATGTAAGAATTGTAGATAGAGTGGGAAGTGGTGATAGTTTTGCCAGCGGTTTAATTTATGGTTTGGTAACAGGAATGCCAATGAATGAAGCTGCAGAGTTTGGCGTAGCGGCAAGTGCAATAAAGCATACCATTCCGGGCGATTTGAATCATGCAACTTTAAGTGAGGTAAAGGATTTGATGAAAGGAGATGGAAGTGGTAGGGTGCAACGATAATCATAACAAATAACAAATGCTTTTGCTGTCTATTTTCAATAAATAGACAACATTTTTTAAGGCAAGATTGTTTGATGGAATGGAGCAATTGTTTAAAAGCGATCAACTAAAACAATTTTTAGATCATTCCATAAGAGATTTGTTGATGTATTGGCGCTTATTTGAAATAGCTTATTAAACAAGCATCTATAACAATAGAAATAAATTGAATAAGTCAAAATCGCGAAATCCTTTCCGGCATCGTTTCCGAACTTTAATTTTGGATGACATCTAACATAAATAAATTTTTGTTAGAGATTGACTATAATAACTTTTAAATAATTAAAATCTATTTAGGAATTAAATTAAAAATCATTAGTCTTTTTAAACTTAGATTACATTCGATAACAATTTTTAAAACTTCGATATAAAAGTGCGCAAGAATTAAGAAATGATATCGCATAATAAAAAATAATTAAACAAAGTTTGCTTACTCAACTGAATAATTCTAAATTTAAAGTAGAAAGAACTACATGAAAAAGTCGTTATTAATTATTTGTTTATTTTTTTTCACAATTGCAGTTGTTGAAGGTCAGAATATTTATCGTTCATTAGGAGGCAATTGGAATGCACCTGCTAGTTGGCAAATCAAATCTGGAGCAACATGGGCAACCGCTTCAACTACATTCCCGGGCCCTACAGATGACGTATACATTCAAAGAGGCCACACAATCATTGTAAACGCAGAGTCTTCTTGCACTAATCTTCATTTAGATACATTGGGTATTTTAAATATTTCTGGTGTATTCAATATTAATGTCAATGGAAAAATAAGGGCATTTACTGCTTTGGCTGCTGAAATTTCTGCCAATGATGGAACATATCAAGGAACTTCTGTTACCACGCTAAAATCAACTATGATTAGTACTGGCTCTACCGGTGTATTGAAGTTTGTTGGTGGCACAAGACCTATTACTGTTGCTGGTGAATGGGGTTCAAATGGCGTTTCTCATAATACAGAATTCGCTTTAGATGCCGGTGCTGTCGGTACCTTGAGCACCGGGTATAAGTGCAAGAAATTAAAAATATCGAGTGGTACTTTGTCAACTGGGAATTTGATTGCAGTTAGCAATACGGCAGCAGATACCTGTTTTTGGGTAAAAAGCAATGCAAAATTCGTTTCTGCTGCTTCGGGAAATGCAGGACTGACTGGTACTTATGCAATTGCCACATCATCCAAAGCCAAATGCGCAACCGTTTATATAGAAAATAATGCCACCGTAGAATTCACTGGTGCAATTCCTGTTGTTTCTGTAACAAAATTCATTAATCAAGGAACTATAGTATACTCAAATGCAACTACACAAACCTTGCTTGCAGCAACTTTACAAAACGGTGATATAACGGTGCCGTTGGTTACCGACTCCCTAAACCGATACACCAATGTTGTATTTAAAAATGGAACAAAAACTGCAGTGTCAGATATTTCTGTAACCGGTAGTTTTTATGATAGTTTGAACACTACGTTAAACCTCTTGTTGTATAAATTTACTGGATCGCCCAGCTCTATCACAAACGACGGAACCGTAACAACCCAAAGTCAATTTGCTACACCCATTCCAAGTGGTTACTCATGGGGAGGCACAGTTTCTTATGCCAACACTGCAGGTAAACAAAGAGTCGTTTTAGGCAGTTACAACAATTTAATCTTGTTGACAACTTCTGGTGCAGATACCTTGAGCGCAGGTACAATCAACATTTCCAATACTTTCACAGTAGCTGGACCAAACGTTCAAAATATTGTGACGGGTAATACCATCAATTTTAATAGATTAACCAACGGACAAACCATTCCTGCTACCTACTACAATAATTTAGTAGTTTCATCTGCTGCGTTACCACCAACACCAAGCAGTTATGTGTTAGCATCTGGAACTATTTTTATTGCTGGCACTTTTAACCCAGGTAATTTCCCATATTATTTTGTCACAACAGGCAACACCGTAAATTTCAATAATCCCAGCGGTGGTCAAACGATACCTAAATTTAATTTCAACAACCTCACGGTTAGCAATACCTCCGCACCTACCAATACCATTTGTGTGGCTGATACCATTGGCGTGGCAGGCACATTCACGCCTGGTTCTTTTTTAGCGAATTATACCACTACGGGAAGTACGTTTAATTTCAATTCACTAGCAACAACACCAGGACAAACTATTCCTGTGTTTAATTATTTCAATATTCTTTTTTCTAACAGCAACGCCACTACTTACAACACATTGGCTGGAAACATCAACGTTGCCAATAGTTTAAGATTAGCAGGAAAAAAAGGGTTAACTCCAGGTGTGAATAATGTAGCTTATGCAGCTAATGCTACTTTCTATTTTACTGGAAGCAGTAATGATACCCTATACAACAATAGTCCGCAATGGCCTGATATTAATGGGCCAACCAATGTAACTTTAGATGGCGCTAATAAATTGGTTTTTCAAAATGCAGCTGTTTCTTATACGGTAATCAATGTACAACTAACTGCTGGTGTGGCAACAATAACTACCAGCGCTCCGCATGCATTTGCCTTAAATAGTGTGGTTACAATTGGTAGCTTATCAAGTTCTGAATTTGGTTACATTTTTGGCGGCACCTTCACTATTACCTCTGTTCCAACAACCAATACATTTACTTTTGCGTTGTCTAATCCAGATGTTCCTAGTACAGTGGTTTCGGGCGGTGTAGCGCTAAAAAATGTATATAAAACCGTTCCGGGTATTTTTAAATTAGACAATCAAGCTGTACTTACTGTTGGATTTGGTAACACCATAAGAATGGCAAATGGCTCAACCATTTATAGAAACCTATCTACATCAAAAATTACTTTAAATTCTGGATGTCTTACTTTTGGAAGTCAATCAACAGATCGAATCAACATTACCATTGGCAATACCATGGCCTCTGATAATGAATTTGCTTATTTAACCAACCCAGGAGCTTACGGAACATTAAAAATATTATCAGGAACTTTTTCACCTTCTGGCTCAAGAACAATTGTAGATTTAGAAGTTCAACCAGGTGCGGTTTTAGATATGAAAGACACTTCTAATTTCACCATCAATGGAAACATCATCAGCACAGGAACCATTACGGCAAAGCCTTTTGCCAACTTAATTTTTGGTGGAACAAATTCGGGTTCTGCAGGGAAATTGTTATTTACACCCGGGTTTCAAACCTTGGCCATGTTGAAGATAAACAGAACAGGTACAAATGCCGAAGTTGCTTTGTCGAGCAATGTCACCGTTAATCAATATTTAGATCTTTCTGCAGGAAAATTATTAGACAGTGGTTTTGTGATCACCAACTTAGGCTCCATCACCGGAATTGCAGGTACCCATGTTAGTTATGGATCAGGGAAAATTGTGATGACAGGCGCCAACACAACAACAGGTCGCTCTATTAAAGGCGGTGCATTTACAGTAGGTAATCTTGAAATCAATGCAGGTGTAAATACAGTGTACGATTCAACCACCTTTAATGTAGCCAATGATTTGACGTTGACATCCGGTATTTACAGCACAAATCCCGGAACAACGTACATCACAAACCTAGCAGGAAACTTATTGGGAAATTCTTTTTACACTGGGCCTGGAAGAATAAAAATGACCACAACAGGTAAAAAAGTTTCGGGCGTGAATGTATCTAATTTGGAAATTGCTTTACCTGCTGCTGCCGATTTTATTTATGCTTCCGATACGTTAAGAATTTCTTCTAATCTGTTTTTATCATCAGGAACATTTAGAGATAGCGGAAAAATTGTAACGGTTAGTGGTAGCGTATCAGGACCAAGCATTCACACATCAACCGGTACCGGAAAAATAAAAATGATTGGTGCCGGAGCAATCAATATTGCAGGCGTTGCCTTTGGAAATTTGGAAATAGCATCAGCTGCAGTTGTATCTGGTGCAGTGTCTTTTAACGTTAATAATGACTTGACCTTAACTGCGGGTGGAACATTGGATTTGAATAGCAACATGGCAACCGTTTCAGGGCATGTATTGGGAACTGGAACTCAAATTGGTGGAGTGGGCAAAATCAAAATGATTGGAAGCAATAAAACCATTTCAGGCGTTACCATTTCTAATCTGGAAATTGCAACCGCTGTTAATGATTCAATTTTAGCGGTTGGACCGACGGTAGTTTCCTCAGCAATAGGAGGTATTTATCTAACCTCAGGAAAATTCAATGATGGAGGAAACACCATTGTTTGTAATGGCAACTTAGTAGGGCCAGCAACGCATAACAGTACTGGTAGTGGTGAAATCAAATTCACTGGTTCTGGAAAATCGATAACATTGTATCCAACGGTAGCAAATATTGAAATAGCTACCGGTGCAAGTTTGTCGTCTGGATGTGCAGCAACAATTAGTGGAACCGTGTTGATGAATGGAGGGAATTTAGCAATCGGTGCAGGACGAACGCTTACATTTAAAAACAATGCAATCATAATCAGAACTTCTGGTAATTTAAATTTAGATACCGGCACGGTTGTGATGGGGGCAGTTCCTACGGATTTAATTAGAGTTTTTATCAACGGAAATTTATTGTCAACCAATGAGCTTCCCGGAACGCATATTGCAAATATTGATTTAACCATCAACAATGGTTTTACATACACATTGAAAAGCAACAGCAAAACGGTCAGAAATTTAAATCTTAATGATGGTCGCTTAATGTGCTTGTTTGATACACTCACAAGAACGCCATACAATTTAACGGTGTCGGATTTGGTAACCGTTTCAGGTTATTTTTATCTCGACTCAGCAACATATGATTTTCCAGGAAACACTTTTGGGCCATTTAGAGTTGGACCTTCATTAATCATTAATGGAACTGGGAAATTGAAATTTGGAAACGTTAATGCCAAAACTTTATTTTCAAATGGATTGTTGGTGTTGAAGTCAAGAAACACGGGCACGGCAAGTGTTGCGGATGTTACAAATGGTGGCGTCAACAGTGGCAACAAAATTTTAGGCGTAGCAACTGTGGAGCGATTTATTTCCAACATCAAAAATCTATCAACCAATAGTGATTCAACACTCAAAGCTTGGAGACTATTGTCTATGCCAACAAAACATGACTTCCAAACGATAAAGCAAGCTTGGCAAGAAGGTGGTTCAGCAAATGCTAATCCTAATCCTGGATACGGAACCCAAATAACATCAAATGGCGCATGGGCAGCAAACGGTTTTGATACGCTTTCCAATGTACCATCTATGAAATATTACGACCATGTCACACAAAATTATATTGGATTATCTACAACAAATGCGCGCTTTGACAAATCAAAAGCATACATGATTTTCATAAGAGGAAGCAGAGCCAAAACATTATTATCTCAAGCACCAGATTCAACAACCTTAAGAGAAAAAGGAACCTTAAATGTTGGCGATACATTGGTTACCATAGGAAGCGGCGCTAATCAATTTGTGAGCGTTGCCAACCCATATCCAAGCTCCATCAACTTTTGGACACTCCCTAAAACCAACATCACTTCATTCTTATATTTATATGACCCAAGATTGGGAACTTATGGTGGATTTCAAACGGTAACTCCAGATGGAATTGCTACACCAGGTGGTGGAAGTTATCAAGCCGGTGTAACCGATATTCAGTCTGCACAAGGATTTTTTGTTGTAACAACTAGTGGCGCCGGAAGCATTACTTTCAAGGAAACCTCAAAAATGGACGGCAGTATTTTGGCTTTCAGAAACACAATTACCAACAGT
>CAIQHJ010000056.1 GCA_903871575.1 uncultured Bacteroidota bacterium | reverse complement strand
TAGATACCCGCACTTCCCTCCCCAGCATTTCTCACTCCCGGAAGCAATTGCACAACTTTCAATAAGTCTACTTCTCCTAAAAACGCTGGTATTGATTTGATTTGTTCAATGGGTAAAGATATTTTCCCCATTTGAGCAGCCTTAACATTGTTGTCTCTTTTTCTTGCATTCACAACTACTTCCTGTGACAAATTACCTGTTGATATTAAGTTGATATTGATGACTGTGTCTTTCATCAATTCAATAGCCATTGATTTTATTTGATATCCCACAAAACTTGAAACAAGCTCATATTTACCTTCTTCCAAAGTGATTGAATAAAATCCATACGCATTGCTATTGATACCTTTTGTGTTGCCTTTTAAAGTGATGGTAGCCCCAATCAAAGTTTCTCCGGTAGACATATCGCGAATATATCCAGTGATGGTATGTCGAGATTTATTAATTACAGTCTTTTCATTTTGTGCATGTGACACAGAACAAATGAAGATTAACATGAATTGAAGCATGCAAACAAATAGGGAACGAAGCATAAATGAAGATTATTTACGTTTGATGGTGTCTTTGATTTCTCCGCAATGCAACATAGATGATTGGTAAACGGGATGTGATTTACCTAAATATGGATTATTAATTTCTTTTTCTCCGCTAATCCAATTTGCCGGTATAGAGTCATTGAAAGCCATTGGACAATTTTGTAGGTACAACTGCGTTCCTTCATAATTTATTGCAAAGAAAAAAGCAGGATACATTACATCCGTCATGCTGCTAAAATCTTTTCTCATTTCGGTGATGTCATGTTGTTGTACAATTGATGCTGCATTGATTTTGATGTCGCTGATGGTTGATATAACGGTTTCATAAACAGAAGCTGTATCATTCTTTAATTCGATGCTGTCAATTGCGTTGAGTGATGCAATAAAAATATTGGTTTTGGATTTAATTGCAGCGGTATCTGCTAATATAAAAGCGTCCTTTATAGCCAAATAATTGTTGATGATTTGCTGGCAATTGTTATTAAAAGCTGCCGAATGCTTTTGTATGGCTATTTCTTTTTCTTTGTTATCTATAGATTGAGGTTTCGGCTTCAAGAAAAACCAATAAACAACAAATAGAACGATGGCTACAAGACTGTATATCAATATTTTTTTCATGTGTGTATTTTTTTTACATTATTGTCAAAGTTATACCCTTAATGCGCATCCTCGTTGGTAAGCGGCTTTTCTATGTTGGGTATTTCATGATTTAAATTTGAATGCAAAAGTAAATAGTTAACACCTTAAATAAGATTTTGTTTTGGATAGAACGCAAATGCGGACACCAAATATCTATGATACGAATCAAATGGTTTCAACAATATCCACTATGCAAAACGATTTACTAGAATTATTCAATTAAATTTGCGCCAAATACATAAAAAATGCTTTTAGGTTTACAAAATGTGACATTTGAATTTGGCGCAAGAACGATTGTTGAGGATGCAACTTGGCATATTCAACCCAATGAGCGAATTGGCTTGATTGGTTACAATGGCACAGGAAAATCTACGCTATTGAAAGTACTTACCGGACAATATACCCCTGCAAAAGGAACCGTTGAAAAAGGAAGGGAAACTACCATCGGTTTTTTACACCAAGACTTATTGGGTTTTGATACAGAAGATTCTATCTTAGAAGTTGCCTTGGGCGCATTTGTGCGGGTAAAACAATTGGAGTTGGAAATTGAGGCAATGGGTGAAGAACTTTCGAGAACCGGTGATGAAAAGTTGGCGAATGATTATGCAGATTTATTGCATGAAATGGATGTTTTGGATGGATACAGCATTCACCACAAAACAGAAGAAATTTTACAAGGATTGGGTTTTACCAACGCGGAGTTGCACAAACCCTATAAGAATTTTAGTGGCGGTTGGCGGATGCGCGTTTTGTTGGCAAAAATGATTTTGCAACACCCCGATGTGTTGTTGCTGGATGAGCCAACGAATCACCTTGATTTGCCGAGTATTGAGTGGTTAGAAAAATACTTACAACATTATCAGGGATCGGTAGTGATTGTGTCGCATGATCGTTTCTTTTTGGATCGAATGACCAATAAAATAGTAGAGTTGTATCAACAGCAATTGAATTTTTACACTGGCAATTATTCTTATTACGAAAAGGAAAAAGAGATAAGGGTTGACATGCAGAAGAAAGCATTTGAAAACCAGCAAGATTATATTCGTCAACAAGAACGATTTGTGGAGCGTTTTAAAGCCAAAGCCAGTAAAGCAGCACAAGCACAAAGTATTGTAAAGCGTTTAGATAAGTTGGATAGAATTGAAGATGTAGAAATTGAGCGTCCAAACATGCGCATCAATTTTGCAGTGGAACGTCAGCCAGGAAAAATAATATGTACATTAAAGAATGTCACTAAGAAATTTAAAGATGTTCAGATTGTTGAAAATACGGGCGCAGAGATCGACCGTGGCGATAAAATTGCCTTGATTGGTGCGAATGGAAAAGGAAAATCAACCATGTTGCGCATTATTGCCGGAACAGAATCATTTGAAGGAGAAAGAGAATGGGGTTACAATGTGATGGAATCTTTTTATGCACAGCATCAACTCGAAGCGTTGAATCAAAGCAATGATATTTTAGAAGAAATGAAAGAGGCGCGCAGTGGTAAAAATGATTTAGAGTTGCGGGCATTGTTGGGTTCTTTCTTATTCAGTGGCGATACCGTAGAAAAGAAAATTAAAGTATTGAGTGGCGGTGAAAAAGCACGTGTTGCTTTAGCTAAAGTTATAGCCAGCAAAGCCAACTTTCTAATGCTGGATGAACCGACGAATCACTTGGATATCCACTC
>CAIQHJ010000055.1 GCA_903871575.1 uncultured Bacteroidota bacterium | reverse complement strand
GTAGTAACCTGCCGTCATTTTTTCTGATAAATCCAACCAGGTTGTTCCATTGTCTGTAGTTATTTCAACAATACCTCCATCTGTTCCAGCTTGTGTATTGTATCGATGACCAAATTGAATTGCGGAAGTTCCAGCACCCAAAGCGATGGCATTGGTTGTTTCCAATTTTTGATCAGAAGCAACGGCTGCGTTGGGTGTAAACAAAGCGTTTGGTGCACTTTGGCTTTGTGTTGTAGAAACAGTCCAGGTATTCGCAGTTGTTGAGGACGCTGTTAATGTAGTTGGAACTGTAGTTGATGTAATTTGTTCATCCAATAAAGTAACAGGAGAAAAATAACTTCCAGCATTTACAGAAACCACAAATGAAAAGGTTTGCGTTGCTCCTGCTGTAAAATCAACTGGAAAACTAACCACACGATTGGTTGCATTATACGTACCACCAGAAACATACGTAACATTGGTAGGAAGTGTATCTCTCAACACATAATTAGAAACTGGGCTACAGCTGGTAACACTGGTTGCGTATGTAACGGTTTGGCCTTCCAATGCTTCAGCGATGTTTTCATTTTTTTGAATGGTAACAAAAGGTGTAAAATCTGCTACCTGATCGGTTACACTTCCCGATGAGCCTTGTGATGCATATAAACCCATTCCCCTTCTTCTGAATGCTTCTCTGATGGCACAATTATAAGCACCAGCATACAAAATAGAATCTGCTTTTAAAATAGCATTTCTACCATCAATAAAACCAGGAGAACAGGGCTGTAATTTCATTCCTTCTGTTACGAGTTTTAATGCAATATTGTTTCCTGCTGATGATGTTGCGTCATAAATATTGGGATTGATAACCCCGGTTTGCTGAATAATATTCCAAGTCATATCCCACAACGTAGCACACCATATTTCGCCTAAATCATGTGTCTCTGTTGGAACAGTTGAAGCATAAACTTTGTTGTTGATGTCAAAATCGGTACAATATTTTTGAGTACGAATACCCGATTGGTTGGGAAGTTGTCCAACTACATAAGTTCCAATTCCTCTTGGAGACAAAGCACCAGTATTCATATTTGATCCAGCCCAATCTTGGGTTAGCATCATTCCATAATAATCACTCCAACCTTCTCCCATTTGCTCTGCATTTCCCAAACAAGAAGCCTGCGATGGTCCGCCAGTTAAACGATTGCTGATACCATGCGCATATTCATGACAAACAACACCATTGTCCACATCGCCATCAATTGCCTGTCCTTGAGCCATGGTTACATTTACTGCACTCGTAAGCAATTGTGTTTTTAAAACTTGGCCATCATTAATGGAAACCATGATTGCTGGTATGGTAACCGTATTGTCTGTACCGCCCATAGTGATGGGACTTCCTTGTACATTGTTTACGACTACTGCAGCAATGGCGCCAGCCAACTGCGCATTTTTTACTTTAACAGTGAAATTGCAATTTCCCCTGTCTATCAATGCTATTTTACCCAACACAGAATTCACAGGCAAACCCGCGCAACCTTCGTGTGTTGTGCCTGCAGCGTTGTCGTTATAATATACCAGATTTCCTGTTTTTTGTCCAACTGTTGCTAATTTATTTGCAGTACTGAAATTACTTTCAACCGCCTGGTATTGGCCAGCAATGTTGGACGGCGTATTTACAGTAAATGTGGGGATGGCATTCCACAAAAACATTTGCATTCTACCGCTGCCACCATCTGCCGGAGTGGAGAAGTTGGCATTGTTGGTGCCGCTACCATCTTGAGCATCTGCCAAAACATAATCATTTCCTGCGCCTCCTCTTCCTTGATTGTTGGATTGAAAATTTCCGCCAACCTCATCAAACCCATATTGGTACATGATGTCATGAATTACATTGTTCCAATAAAATAAATTGGTGACATTAAATTGTTGATTGGGAGTGGTTGCGTTTTCTGAAGGTGAGATGGTAAAATCTGGTGTGAAATTAAATGTCAAGGGGTCGCCGGTAGTCGTTGAGTTGGTAGCTGTTCCTGTACCATTGTTTCCATTGGCATCTTCTTGTGCCCAAACATTGTTTCCTCTTGTATAAATATAATCTGCCACGCCTGTGCTGTGCCAATTCAAACTGGTAGCATTACCTGGAGCATTGGTCCATGGATTGGTAACGATGGTTGGCGTTCCGCCAGGATGGGAGGGACTTTCGGCAGGATGCTTTACAACTTTATAACTTGCGCCATTTACAATGCTAGGACTTTGCGGCTGAAAAATATTGTAAAAAAGCGGCGCAACTGTTGCTTTCTTGTTTGCTGCTTTTGTCATTACAAAATTTGATGTTGAAACCCAATTGTGATGGCCATCTGTTTTATCCCAGTTACAATAAACAGTGAGGTTGTTTTCGCTGATGTGTTGATTGCTGTTGGCATCTATACGAACCATCCAGTAATCGGATTTATTTTTTGGTACCAGATAAATTTGCCATGCCAAGCAAAGTTTTTCGCCGCCATTAACGGGCACCCAAAGCAATTCTGCGGTAATGTTTTCGTTGGCAATATTTGCTTTGCCAAAATCGTATTTTCTTCCCGGAATCAATGTAGATGCGGTAAGCGCAGCGGCGTGGTTTATTTTTTTTAATTTCAAAGCGGTTTGCACAGCCGCATCAGGCGTAACAGCCGGAAAAATAAACGCAGTATTTACTTTATTTGAAATATCGTTGATGAATGTGCCAGATGTAGATTGCCATTGATCATTTTTAAAGGAAATGGTCATCAATTGGTTGAAAACAGGCAGCGATTTATAGAATTGTTGCAAATACACATATGTTAGTCCAGAACTTCTGCTGTAGTAGGCATTGCTTACTGTTGAATTTAAAAGATCTTCCTCCGAAAGTCCTATCGTCATCTTGTTTTTCACAACCAACTCCATGGCTTTCGATTTATCCAATTCTTGTGCATTCACAGCAAAACCACACATCAAGACAGCAAATACGAGTACAATTTTTTTCATAAATAAAATATGTATTAATCAATAAAAATAAAGGTTTGTTAGGGCGGTAAAATGCTCAGTTTTGAAGAGGGGACAGAATGTTTTTGTATTCGGATAAAAAATTGAGGCGAAAATTACTCTATTTTCTTTACACTATTTTAATTTTAGATAGAATTTTGACAGTCATAAATCTTTAAATTTCAAAATGAGGCATAGCAAACAGGTGTATTTTGAAAATTCTCCATTTATTCTATGAAATCGTTGTTCTTTTTTTTTGTTGTCTACCTCCTCAACCCTACCTTTGCACCCAATTTTAAGCCCATTGTTTTGAAGGGAGTCGATTTTAATATTATTACATCGCATTTCATTCAAAACATCACATTTCAACTTATCAATTATGGTAGAAATAAAACCAGATGAAATTTCGGCGATCCTTCGCCAGCAATTAAGCAACTTCAATGTAGGCGCAAGTTTAGAAGAAGTTGGTACTGTACTTCAGGTGGGAGACGGTATTGCGCGGATTTATGGTTTAAACAACGTTCGTTCAGGTGAGCTCGTAGAATTCGATAATGGTGTGAAAGCCATTGCTTTAAACTTGGAGGAAGACAATGTGGGTGTGGTTTTGATGGGAGACAGCGGCGAAATCAAGGAAGGAGATAATGTAAAAAGAACCAATCAGATCGCCTCTATTAAAGTAGGCGAGGGCATGTGCGGTCGCGTTATCAATACACTTGGCGAGCCCATTGATGGTAAAGGACCAATTAAAGGAGAATTATATGAAATGCCATTGGAGCGTAAAGCGCCAGGGGTGATTTTTAGAGAGCCCGTAAAAGAACCATTGCAAACAGGTATCAAAGCGATTGATGCGATGATTCCAGTTGGTCGTGGTCAGCGTGAGTTGATCATCGGCGATCGTCAAACCGGTAAGACGGCAATTGCTATCGATACCATCATCAACCAAAAAGAATTTTTCGCTGCAGGCAAACCAGTATATTGTATATATGTTGCGATTGGTCAAAAAGCATCTACCATTGCGGGTATCATGAAAACATTAGAAGAAAATGGCGCGATGGAATATACCACCATCGTTGCTGCTTCTGCTTCTGATCCAGCACCTTTACAATTCTACGCACCATTTGCTGGTGCCGCAATTGGAGAGTTCTTCCGTGATACCGGCAGACCAGCTTTAATTATTTATGATGATTTATCTAAACAAGCCGTAGCGTATCGCGAGGTTTCTTTGTTGCTTCGTCGTCCGCCAGGTCGTGAGGCATATCCAGGTGACGTTTTCTACTTGCATAGCCGTTTGTTGGAAAGAGCTGCAAAAGTGGTTTCTAAAGATGAGATTGCACAACAAATGAACGATTTGCCAGCGTCTATTAAGCATTTGGTAAAAGGTGGCGGTTCGTTAACAGCCCTACCAATTATCGAAACACAAGCAGGTGACGTTTCTGCATACATCCCAACCAACGTAATTTCCATCACCGATGGTCAGATATTCTTGGAAAGTAACTTGTTCAACGCAGGTATTCGTCCGGCGATTAACGTAGGTATTTCTGTTAGTCGTGTGGGTGGTAATGCGCAAATTAAATCCATGAAAAAAGTAGCAGGTACTTTGAAATTGGATCAGGCACTTTACCGCGAATTGGAAGCCTTCTCAAAATTTGGTGGCGACTTGGACGCTGCAACCAAAAATGTAATTGATAAAGGTGCAAGAAACGTTGAAATTCTAAAACAATCTCAGTATTCTCCATTTAGCGTAGAAAAACAAGTAGCCATCATTTATTTGGGTACACAAGGTTTGTTGAAAAACGTAGCCGTTAGAAATGTAAAAGCATTTGAAGAACAGTTCTTAATGGAAATGGAAAACAAACATCCAGAAATCCTTGCAGAATTTAAGAAAGGTGGTTTACCTGAAGAAGGGTTGAAACAAATGGTACAATTGGCAGAGGGTATTGCTGCACAATTCAAATAATAATCATCGCTTTAACGCTTAAATTATAAGGAGTCGACAATGTCGGCTCCTTTTTTATTTTTGTTATTTTGTCAGTTGGTTCAATCGGAACAATATTTGATTTCAACGACATAAAAAAAACATGACCATCGGAATCATTTTCATTTCTGCTATTTTTATGCTCATAGGAATGGCAGTTCAATCTCAATTAAAAAACAAGTTTGCTTTATATAGCAACGAACCTACCACGAGCAGGCTTTCTGGTGAGGAAATCGCACGCAAGATGCTACAAGACAATGGCATTTATGATGTGCAAATCACATCGGTAGAAGGGACACTTACCGATCATTACAATCCAATTAATAAAACAGTAAACCTAAGCAGGGAAGTATTTGAAGGTAGAAATGTTGCCGCCGCAGCGGTTGCTGCACACGAATGTGGACATGCCGTACAACATGCAACGGCCTATTCTATGCTGATGCTTCGCAGTAGAATTGTGCCATTGGTGCAAATTAGTAGCACAATGTCGCAATGGATAATAATGGCTGGCATTGGGTTTATGGGCTTTGGTGGGGGAAATACCACGGTACTTTTGATTGGCATTGTACTTTTTGCGGTTACTACTTTATTTTCATTGATCACGTTACCGGTAGAGTTTGATGCGTCGGCTCGGGCACTTCGTTGGCTCAGTGATGCAAATATTACATCATCATCAGAAAAAGCAAAAGCACAAGATGCATTGAAATGGGCTGCGCTAACTTACGTGGTTGCAGCACTTGCTTCCATTGCCATGCTCGTACAATATATCTTAATTTACATGAATAGAAGTAGAGATTAACATCATCAAAATAAAAATAAATTAGACATCATCCTTACCTCAATTTCAAAACTATAATTATACCTTAGCGAATGAGAATTGTATCAAAGAAAACAACATTAATCATCAAACCATCACAACAATGAATTTTGGAAAGGAATTTGAAAAATATGCCGTAAAGCATATGGGCATTAGCAGCAACACCCTGCATTCGTATGTTGACCATAACGTTACCAATTTAACACCCAATATCATCGAAGAACGTCCAATGAATGTAGCCGTAATGGATGTTTACAGTAGGTTGATGATGGATAGAATTATTTTCCTCGGTTATCCCATCAATGATGAAGTGGCAAATATTGTAACTGCACAATTGTTGTTTTTAGAAAGCACCGACAGAACAAGAGACATCCAAATGTATATCAATAGCCCGGGCGGAAGTGTATATGCAGGATTGGGTATGTACGACACCATGCAATTCATCACACCAGATATCGCAACCATTTGTACAGGAATGGCCGCCAGTATGGGCGCCGTATTGATGTGTGCAGGAGCTCATGGTAAAAGAACGGCATTGAAGCACAGCAGAATCATGATGCACCAACCGAGCGCAGGTGCCGGCGGTCAAGCAACAGACATCGAAATCACGGTTAACGAAATCAGAAAAATAAAAAAAGAGTTGTACGAAATCATTGCACATCATACCGGCCAGCCTTTTGAAAAAGTTGGACAAGATTGCGATAGAGATTATTGGATGACTTCAACCGAGGCAAAAGAATACGGTTTGGTTGATGAAGTTTTAATTATGAACCCAAGAAAAACCAAAAAAGATTAATCAAACAAAAAACGCAACAATACAATATGAACGTTATTAAAAATACAATTCGCTTTGATGAGGAAACACCATCAGACATGCCAGAAAATCCAATGGAAAAAATGATGAGTGGGTGGATGTTTGACAAAAAATTTATTGAGCAAAGAAAAGTTTTTTTGTGGGGCGCCGTTGAAGACAAAACAGCCAAGGAAATTACCGATCGTTTGCTTTATTTAGAAGCCATCGACCCAGGAAAAGAAATCACTTTTTACATCAATAGTCCGGGTGGTGTAGTTACCAGTGGAATGGTTATTTATGACACCATGCAATTGATTACATCACCTGTAAGCACCGTATGCATGGGCATGGCAGCTAGCATGGGAAGTATTTTATTAAGTGGCGGCCAAAAAGGCAAGCGCTATATTTTTCCGCATGGTGAAGTGATGATTCATCAACCCAGTGGTGGAGGTAGAGGTACCAGCGCCGATTTGGAAATCATGGCAGTACAAATGCAAAAGACCAAAGAGATGGGCGCTAAAATATTAGCAGACAATTGCGGACAAACATTCGAAAAAGTAATGAAAGATTTTGACAGAGATTATTGGATGGATGCCAACGAATCAATCACCTACGGAATCGTAGATAAATTGATTGACAAGTTATAATATCAAAGATTTTAATTGTGAAACCCGCTACTCGCGGGTTTTTTCATTTGTTGTTGTAAGCAAGATGCTTAAATATTATCATCCATTATATTCAACAACATTCTCCTTTTTTAAACCGTTTTTCTATTAGGTCTACTTTTCCTTTGCTATCTTTGTTAGCTCGTTTTACAAACATCATCATTTAATTTTTTCAAGATGCCTAAACAACAAATGCTGCATTGCTCTTTTTGTGGCAGAAATAGAGAAGAAGTAAAAATCCTCATCGCAGGACAGGATGGCCATATTTGCGAAAATTGTGTTGAACATGCGAAAGAAATCATCGCTCAAGAAATCAATTTGGTAAGCGACACAAAACCCAACAACATCAATACCACACAGAAGCTCTCCATCAGAAAACCCATAGAAATCAAAGCGTTTTTAGATGAATATGTGATTGGGCAAGATGATGCAAAAAAAGTGTTGGCTGTGGCGGTTTATAATCACTACAAAAGACTCAATCAAAAGATCGACAATGATGTAGAAATTGAAAAAAGCAACATCATCGTAGTTGGCGAAACAGGCACAGGAAAAACGTTGCTTGCAAAATCTATTGCTCGGATGTTGAATGTTCCGTTTGCCATTGTTGACGCAACTGTTTTCACAGAAGCCGGTTATGTTGGGGAAGATGTGGAAAGCATGCTTACACGTTTGTTGCAATCCTGCAATTATGATGTAGCAGCTGCAGAAAAAGGCATCGTATATATTGATGAAATTGATAAAATTGCCAGAAAAAGCGACAATCCATCTATCACCAGAGATGTAAGTGGCGAGGGCGTTCAACAGGGCTTGCTCAAATTGTTGGAAGGTAGTGAAGTGTTGGTGCCGCCACAAGGTGGAAGGAAACATCCAGAGCAAAAACTGATTAAAGTAAATACCCAAAACATACTCTTCATTTGTGGTGGTGCTTTTGTAGGAATTGATCGCATCATCGCCAAAAGAGTTAATACCAATTCCATCGGTTTTAATGTAAACAAAGACATGCAAGAATATCAGCAAAACAATTTGTTGCAATTTATCAATGCGGTTGATTTGAAACAGTTTGGTTTGATTCCCGAATTATTGGGAAGATTGCCGGTGGTAACGTATTTGAATCCGTTGGATGCGGCCACATTGAGAAGCATTCTCACGGAGCCCAAAAACGCATTGATTAAACAATTTACCAGACTGTTTGAATTGGAAGGAATTGCTTTGACTTTTGATGATGCAGTTTATGATTTCATGGTGTCGAAAGCTTTGGAATATAAACTAGGGGCTAGAGGGTTGAGAAGCATTTGCGAAAGCGTACTGACCGACGCCATGTATGAGCTTCCATCTCAAAAAGTACCAACATTTCATGTGTCTTTGGAATATGCCGAAAAGAAATTCAACACATCTAAAATCAGCCTATTAAAAGTTGCCTAGCAGGTATAGATTTTCGGCAATCTTTTATTAGGTCATTCATGCATTTCAATTTAATTTCGCTTTTTAATTTTAAGAAAAACTAATACAATGGTAGATGTTATTTTGGGTTTACAATGGGGTGATGAGGGGAAAGGAAAAATCGTAGATTATTTTGCTAAAAATTATGATGTCATTGCTCGGTTTCAGGGCGGTCCAAATGCAGGACACACATTGTATGTAGGCGATAAAAAAATAGTGTTGCATCAAATTCCAAGTGGCATCTTTCATGCAGATAAAATCAATTTGATTGGCAACGGCGTGGTGTTGGATGTGGTTACATTAAAAAGAGAGTGTGAAGCAGTAGCAGCCTTTGGTGTAGATTACAAACAGAATCTCTACATCAGTGAAAGAGCACATTTGATTTTACCCACACATCGAGCATTGGATAAGGCCAGTGAATTATCAAAAGGTAACGACAAAATTGGCAGTACATTAAAAGGAATTGGACCAACCTACATGGACAAAACAGGTAGAAATGGGTTGCGTGTAGGAGATTTGTTGGATAAGAATTTTACCACACAATATATCAAGCTTCGAATGAAGCATCAACGATTGTTAGACAATTTTAATTTTCAGGAAGACATTACCCATTGGGAAGAAGAATTTTTTGAGGCTATTGAGTTTTTAAAATGTTTGAAGATTGTAAATGGCGAATATTTTATCAACGAGAAGATCAACAAGGGCATGCGTGTGTTGGCCGAAGGAGCGCAAGGAAGTATGTTGGATGTGGATTTTGGAACCTTTCCATTTGTAACCAGCAGCAATACCATATCAGCAGGCGTTTGCTCAGGTTTGGGGATTGCGCCACAAAAAATAAAAGAAATCATTGGTATCACAAAAGCATATTGCACCAGGGTTGGAAGCGGGCCATTCCCAACAGAATTGATGGATGACAAAGGTGATTTCCTCAGAAACACTGGCAATGAATTTGGAAGTACAACTGGCAGACCACGCAGGTGTGGTTGGATTGATTTGGTTGCTTTGAACTTTGCATGCATGATCAATGGGGTAACACAAATTGTGATGACCAAAGCGGACATACTAGATGAGTTGGAAGAGTTGATGGTTTGTAAAAGTTATACCATCAATGGAAAAGAAACAACTGAGGTTCCGTTTCAAATGAATAGAATGCAAATCGAAGCTGTGTATCAGTCATTCAAAGGTTGGAACAAAAACATATCAGCAGTAAGCAGCTATGAAAATATGCCAGGTGAAATGAAAGTTTACATAGATTTCATCAACACATATCTGGGTGTTCCTGTAAAGTACATTAGTAATGGGCCAGGTAGAGAACAGATCGTTTCTGCATAATTTTATTTTTTTTTAAAAAAAGTGAAAAAATATTTGGCTAATTGAAAATCTCGTGGAAAATTTACACAACTAATCCTGTATAGATAATGGCAACAAAAAAAGAAAACGAAAAAAAATCCACGACAAAAGCGGCAGCACCTAAAAAAACTGCGCCAAAAAATGCATCAACAAAATCAAAAGCAGAAGACGATGATTTAGATGAAGATGAGGATGATTTGGATGAGACACCAAAGGCATCAAAATCTGGATCTAAGAAAAAATCTTCAGACGATGACGACGATGATGATGATGATGTAGACGTCGCAGATGATTGGGACAAACCAGAAGAAGATGACAATTGGGATCCTGATTTCGAAGAGTTTGATATTCCAAAATCAAAAACAAAAAAAGCACCAACAGCTGGAAAGAAACCATCCAAATCAGACGATGATTTTGATGACGATTTCAAAGACTTGGGTCTTTTCGATGATGACTTAGGAGATGGTGGTTTTGATGATGATTATTAATCCAAGTAGTGGAAAAACAACAACAAAGATTTCACGTAAGTAATACAGAAATATTTTACATTAAAATGTTGAATTGGGTAAACCAGTTCAACATTTTTTGTTTGCTCGACAGCAATAATTATAAAGATGAATACAGTCGGTTTGATTGGATGTTGGCAGCAGGAGTTAGTCATCAAATTGAGCTAACATACCCAATGAATTTCCAAGCATTACAAACCTTTCATCAACACAACAAAGGCTGGCTTTTTGGTCACTTCAATTATCCTTCCGAAAACTTAGATGAAATCGGATTTCCTGCAGCATATTTTTTCAATCCAGCCAACATTCTTCAATTGAAAGAAAACGAACTGCTGATCATAGCCCATCATCCTCAACAGATATTCGAAGAAATTCAAGCGCAATCTGATCAAATAGCAAATTCGAATAAATCTGCTGTTGATATTGAGCAACTACAAACCAAAGCAAACTATCTTCAATGCATAGACGCAATTAAGCAGCATATTCAAAGAGGCGATTGTTACGAAATCAATTATTGTCAGGATTTCTATGCACATGAAGCAGTCATCGACCCAGTTTCACTTTACCATCAACTAACAACTATTTCTCCCAATCCATTTGCTTCTTTGTATAAATTGAACGACAAATATTGCATTTGTGCAAGTCCAGAAAGATTCATAAAAAAAACAGGAAACGAAGTCATATCACAACCCATAAAAGGCACCAGTAGCAGAAATACAGATAACAGGGAAGTTGATGAGCAGTTGAAAAATACATTGTTGCATTCTCCAAAAGAAAGAAGTGAAAATGTGATGATTGTAGATTTGGTAAGAAACGATTTGAGTAAAATATGCAAAGAAGGAACGGTGCATGTAAAAGAGTTATTCGGCATATACACCTTTCCACATGTACATCAAATGATCAGCACCATAGCGGGAGAAGTGCCAACATCACTACATTGGACCAACATCATCGAAGCGTGTTACCCGATGGGTTCCATGACGGGCGCTCCCAAAAAAAAGGTGATGGAACTGATTGAACAATATGAAATAAACCCAAGAGGAATTTTTTCGGGCGCCATAGGATACGCAACACCTGAAGAAGATTTCGATTTTAATGTAGTCATCAGAAGCATCTATTACAATGCCAGCAAGCAATTGCTTTCATATAAAGCAGGTGGAGGTATCACCATCAATAGTGATCCGAATGAAGAATATGAAGAGTTGTTATTGAAAGCGTCTGCCATCAAAAAAGTATTACAATCATAACTTCAATTGCGTTAAGATATGAATAGAAAAAAATTTCTACAATTGTCTATTTGGACGCCTTTGGCATTGATCATGCAACCTTTGAAAAGTTGGTCGATAGATACACCAGCTTTTGCCAGCAATGAAAATGTATTGTATTATAAAAAAGGCGATGCAGCATATGAATTACTTCGAAACGGGTTCAACAAGCGCATTAATAAATATCCGCGTGTCATTGCAAAATGTTTAAACGAAAAAGGCGTTGCAGAAGCGATTCTGTTGGCTAAACAAAATCGGCTATCCATAGCCGTTAAAAGTAGCGGACATTGCATGGAGGGATTTTCTTGCAACAATGATGGCATGGTCATCAACTTATCGGAATTAAATACAATTGAATGGTTGAACGAGGAAACGGTGCGGGTTGGTCCAGCATGTACCTTGTCTATGTTGTATGCAGCGTTGTTGCCAAAACATAAAATCATTCCGGGAGGATCTTGTGCAGGAGTAGCCATTGGCGGACTAACACTAGGCGGAGGATATGGGTTGCTATCCAGAAAATTTGGACTCACATGTGATAGCTTGAAATCGGTAAACATGGTGGATGGAAAGGGACAATTACATACAGGATCGGCCAACAGCAATCTGTTGTGGGCATGCAAAGGCGGAAACAATGGCAATTTTGGCGTGGTTACCGCTCTAACATTTACATTGCATCAAGCCCCACCAACCATGCAAAGTTTTAAATTTCGCGCTTACAAATTGGATACTGCAAGGGCTAGAAACATCCTTAAAAATTGGTTTGAATGGACCAAGTTACTACCGCCTCAGTGCTTCAGTGCCTTTGTATTGAATCGAAATACCGCGTATGTTTTATTAACCAACACCGGCGAGTTGACACCATCAACCAAAAAATTCATTGATGCCATGAAAAGCATTAGCGACAAATCAACAAACACTACAAAAATGCCTTTGCAGGCTGCGTTGAAAAATTATTATGGTCGACAATATCCATTGTATTTTAAAAATGCTTCCGCAGGTTTATACAAAGGATTTTCTGATATCGAAGGATGTATAGATGAGGTGATACAGCAGGTACATGCTACCAATGGAATGATCTTTCAGATAAACACTTTAGGCGGCAACATACAAAACCCTGCATTCGAATCCAATGCAGCATTCGCACATCGGTCGTACACTTATTTTTCGGAGTTGCAAACCTATTGGGATCAACCAGCACAACAAAAGAAGTGCATGGATTCGTTTCAAAAAGTACAAGCACTCATTGCGGGAAACGGCGTTACTGCTCAATATCGCAATTATCCGGATGTTTTATTTTCCAACTGGGCCAATGCATACTATGGAAAAAATTACAACAGATTGGTGGACATGAAGAAGCTATATGATCCTGAAAATGTTTTCAAGTTTGAACAGAGTATATAAGTGTCCTGCATAATTCTACAGCAATCAAAAGCTCGGATGGGAGTTGGCGTAAACGTTAGATTATGCAATATTACAAATCGCCGCCAGCCCCAAAAACCACCCAAAAAATCCATTGAATTTTATTTGCCAAACACTTCATTTATTCACTGCGCACGCTTCTATTTTCAACACAACTTTCTGAGGCAAACCGATTCCCAATTGCGCTTGTCACATTATCTAGCCAAAAACTAACTTTTAGCCTTTACCTTTTTTTGTACTTTTTTAATTTCTATTGGAGGATTTGTTTTCACTTCTATGCTTTCATTGTTGCCCAATAAATAAGCAACACAAGCTTCTAAAATGATGTATTTGTTGGTATTAAACTGCTCCATTTTTTCTAGGGGTAAACGCAGTTGATATTGACCTTCATGTGAAATGCGATTGTCGAAATCGGGATTGTAGCTTTCAAATTCCGACATGTTCATTTGAAGATACTTTGAAACAATAGCAGCATTGTATTTTCCAGACACCGTTGTAGTTGAGGTATTTGTAAGGTCTATTTTTGGCAAGCGATTTTCTGATGAAGTGGCAGATTTATGCTCATTCATTGCAAAGATTTCGGAGGCATTTGTTTCCATTACGAAATGCGTTGCAATAAATTTCTTAACGTGTTTTCGGCTTTCTTCTGGTAAATTATATTGCAGTTTCCAAAAGTTGTTACTGCCCGATTGAACGATGGCATCATTTACCCTACCTGGTCCACCATTGTATGCAGCAATCACCAACAGCCAGTCATGATATTGCGTGTAAAGCTTCAACAACATTCTTGCAGCAGCATGTGTGCTTTTGAAATAATCTCTTCGATCATCTCTATCTTTTCTAACAACCAATCCATAATCTCTTGCTGCTGCTGGCATAAACTGCCAAGGCCCTGCAGCGCCAACCCAACTGGTAGCGCGGGTATTCAAACTGCTTTCTATTACAGCAAGATATTTTAATTCGGCGGGTAAGCCATATTGGCTAAATATATTTTCAATCAAATCAAAATAAGGGATAGCCCATTTTTTCATTTGCAGCAAATGCTTGGAATGATGCTTTAAATAATCCTGCATATACCATTCTGCGTTCGGGTTAATTTGATTGGAATAGGGTAAGGAAGAATTGTAATCAAACTGGGTAAACAAATCTCTAAAGCCATACTTTGTAAATTGATTGATAAGTGTAACCTTTTCTTTTTGTGGCAAACGCTTTTCTTCTACAAAACGGTTAATAATACTATCTGCATTTGAAGTGTTATTGATAATGGTATCTTCAAATGGATTTGTAGCAAATGTGGTACTGCTCATCAGTAAAAGCGTCAAACATTTACATATGTGATGCAACCATTTCAATGTGTCGAAACTAATTTTTTAGAAAATTGTAAAACCTGAAGTTCATCGTTTCTTTTACCCAACAATTGCAAGCCATAAGGCATACCATTGCTGTGTGTATATAAAGGCAATGCAATGGCTGGAATGCCTGTGAGGTTGGCAAAAACGGTATAGATGTCGGAGAGATACATGGCAATGGGATCTTGATTTTTTTCTCCCAATGCAAATGCCGTAGATGGACTATTCGGCATAATAATCATATCACAACTTTCAAAAACTTCATTGGTTTTTTCTACCAGCAATTGACGCACTTGTTGTGCTTTGTTGAAGTATGCATCATAATAGCCGCTGCTTAAAACAAAATTTCCAAGCATAATTCTTTTTTTAACTTCTTTGCCAAAACCTTCTGATCTGTTTTTGATATAGTATTCAGTAAGTGCGTGTGAAGTTTCTTTGCTGTTGTGTCCATATCTAATGCCATCGTATCGAGCCAAGTTGCTGCTCGCTTCTGCAGTAGTGAGCACATAATAAGCCGGAACAATATAATCCAGATAATCAAAATCTATGGCTGTAATGGTATGGCCATCTTTTTTTAATTGGTCGAGTGTTTGATAGATGTTGCTTCGAATTTCTTTATCCAATGCTGCATGATCCAACACTTGTTTGAAATAGGCTATGTTGTGTTTTTTTTCTTGATGATTGTTTTGAATTGCGCTGCCGATATGCGCACAATAATGTACTTTATTCATTGTGCTATCGTAATCGTCGGGTCGACTGATGATTTCTAGAATCAAAGAAACATCGGCTATTGATTTTCCAAAAATGCCAATTTGATCAAAAGAGGATGCATAAGCAATTAATCCGTATCTGGAAATACAACCATAGCTTGGCTTTAAACCGATAACGCCGCAAAAGTCTGCTGGCTGACGAACAGACCCGCCTGTATCGCTTCCCAAACTAACCATGCACATATCTGCTTGAACTGCTACCGCGCTACCTCCAGAAGAACCGCCTGGCACTTTGGTGTTGTCTGCTGCATTCAGCACATTGCCATACATTGAATTTTCGTTGCTGCTGCCCATGGCAAATTCATCACAATTGCAAGAGCCAATAATAATGGCTTCTTCATCTATGAGAAACTGAATTGCGGAGGCATTGTAGGGTGATATAAAACCCTTGAGCATAGTAGACGCTGCAGTTACAGGGTGGTCTTTGTAACAAATAACATCTTTGATGCCAATTACTACTCCATGTAATTTTTTTGGAACAGCCCCAGCTTGTCTTTTTTGATCGAGTTGCCTTGCTGTTTCAATAGCCTCCTCAGCAAAAACATGTACAAACGCGTTGAGCGCTTGATGCGTATTTATTTTTTGAAGATAATCTGTAACTACAGCAACACAAGAAGTTTTATTGTCTAGTAGATCTTTTTGATATGCTGTGATAGATTGGAATGGGTACATCGCAAGTAGGTAGATTAACATCATACAGCCAAGAATTAGTTGCCCAATTTATGGTTGTATGATGATCCAATTATTTAGATGGCTTGTTGTCTTTTTCATTCATGCCTTCCTGTATTTCGTTTTTCACGTTGTTTTTTGCATCGTTGAATTCACGAATACCTCTTCCAACACCACGCATAAGTTCAGGGATTTTTTTACCACCAAAGAATAGTAAAACGGCCAATAAGACCAACAACCATTCACTGCCACCCGGCCATCCTAATAATAAATTTGAAGCACTGATAAAATTTGTCATAACATAAAATTGAGAAGCAAATATAATTCAAAAAATGCCAATAGTTTTTGATTATTAGCGACAGAAAGTTAAAACTCGAAAAAGATTGGCCTGAAAACACAAAAGCGAAAACATTGTTTTCGCTTTTGATGAAATATATTGACCAGTGGTTATCCTTTTTTGGTTTTTGTACCCACTGCCATTCTTTTTTCTTTGATACGTGCGCTCTTTCCGCTTCTTTCGCGAAGGAAGTATAATTTAGCACGTCTAACACGACCCACTTTATTTAATACAACACTTTCGATGTTTGGAGAGTGTACAGGAAACAATCTTTCTACACCTACGCCATCGCTTATTTTACGTACGGTAAAAGTTGCGGTAGAACCAGTGCCTTGGCGTTTGATCACATCGCCTTTAAAGCTTTGGATACGCTCTTTGTTTCCTTCCTGGATTTTATAATTAACAGTGATGTTGTCACCTGCTTTAAATGTTGGAAGCGTTGATTGTTTGGTCAACTGCTCATGAACAAAATCAATTGCGTTCATAATGATTAATTTTAACGGACGGCAAAGGTAGGGGATTAAGTTTAAAATCTATAGTTTAAACTTAATTTTTTTTTGATTTTTCCTTTACAGCTGCACAATCCTTTTCTTTAAATGAAAAACAGGGATTATCTAGCGATGTTTACTGCTCTTTTTTCTCTAATTACGGTTACTTTGATTTGACCTGGGAAAGTCATTTCATTTT
Organism: uncultured Bacteroidota bacterium; assembly: GCA_903871575.1. Lineage (GTDB taxonomy): Bacteria > Bacteroidota > Bacteroidia > Chitinophagales > Chitinophagaceae > Ferruginibacter. The sequence continues at coordinate 15,411 of CAIQHJ010000055.1, read as the reverse complement.
GTATTTTTTGTGCAATTTCGAAGCTTAATTTATCACTTGCATCATCAGTCACTTTTTCTGCCTCCACAATTACGCGCAATTCTCTTCCGGCTTGTATCGCATAAGCCTTCTCTACACCTTGATATGCCAATGCCAAGTTCTCTAAATCTTTAATACGCTGAATGTATTGCTGCATGATTTCTCTTCTCGCACCGGGTCTAGCACCACTTATCGCATCACAAGCTTGAATGATGGGAGAAATTACAAACTTCATTTCCATCTCATCATGGTGAGCACCAATGGCATTCACAACAGCCGGGTTTTCACCATATTTTTCTGCCAATTTCGCACCCAAAAGCGCATGGCTCAATTCTGTTTCCTCATCTGGAACCTTGCCTATATCATGCAATAAACCTGCTCTTTTGGCCAACTTCGGGTTCATCCCCAACTCAGCAGCCATGATGGAACAAAGATTCGCTGTTTCTCTACTGTGCATCAACAAATTCTGTCCATATGAAGAACGGAAACGCATGCGACCTACCATTCTAATCAACTCCTTGTGTAAACCATGAATACCCATTTCCATTGCGGTACGCTCGCCAATTTCCATCACTTGATCTTCCAATTGCTTTTTGGTTTTTTCAACCACTTCTTCAATTCTTGCAGGGTGAATTCTTCCATCTGCCACCAATCTTTGCAATGATAAACGCGCTATTTCTCTTCTTAGTGGATCGAAACTCGATAATACAATCGCCTCTGGCGTATCATCTACAATTAAATCTACACCCGTTGCTGCCTCAATCGCACGGATATTTCTACCCTCACGACCAATGATAGACCCTTTGATTTCGTCGCTTTCTAAATTGAAAACAGTAATAGAATTTTCAATGGCTTGCTCTGCAGCAGTTCTTTGTATGGTTTGAATGACAATCTTGCGGGCTTCTTTATTTGCCTTTAATTTGGCATCCTCAATAATTTCTTGCTGTATAACCAAAGCCTTGGTTTGTGCTTCTTGCGTAAGACTTTCAATCAATTGTGCTTTTGCATCTTCAGCAGATAAACCAGCTACTTTTTCTAAACGGCGGATATGCTCTTCTTGGTGCTTCTCCAACTCTGTACGCTTGATATTCACAATTTCAATTTGTCGATTCAAATTTTCTTTGATGACCTCATTGTCCTTGCTTTGTTTGTCTAGGTTGGTTTCTTTTTGATTGATGCTTTGCTCTTTTTGCTTGATTCTATTCTCTGAATCGCTGAGTTTCTGCGTTCTTACCAACACATCTTTCTCATGGTCTGCCTTCATCTGCACAAACTTTTCCTTTGCCTCAAGGATTTTTTCTTTTTTCAATGTTTCGGCCTGAGATTGACCATCAGCGATAATTCTTTGCGCTTCTGATTTAGCGTCTTCTACTAGTTTTCCGGTATTTTTTGCAAAAATGATTTTACCCAGGATAGTGCCCGCAATAAGACAAGCACCACCTATAATGATGGAAATTATATTTAGTTCCATTTAATGTTGTTGTTTTTAACTGATTCACAATATTGTATAAGTATTTACTCCTCTTTATGTATTGAGCAAAATGACTATTTGCGAAGATATGAAATTTGTATTAAGTTCTTAGCGGGTATTTGTCCAAAAGGCCAACTTATTTTACAAAACCTTGTCTATTTGGGCTTCCATTTTTGACAAACTTTCTGTCAATTGATCAATAATTACACCGGAAGTTCCTTTATTGATATTTTGAGTAGCATACCATACGATAACCATTGCAATGTAATCTTGCATGTCTTTTCCCGCAAACTTCGTTTTAAACTCAATGAGCTTATCATTGATCATCTTCACCGTTTTTCTAACCATCTCTTCATCCGATGGACTGGTTTTTATTCGGTAGGTCCTATCTGCAATGGTAATGTTTACTGGTATTAATGTTTCTGACATGGGCATTTTTTTTATTCGCTCAACAACGCGATACATTTGTCTATTTCACGGATGTATTTAGCAATCGTTTGCTCGAATGCTTTTTTATCTGTTGCATTCAACGACCCCGCAGCAGCTTTCAAAATATATTGTTGCTCTTCTAGGGTCTTTATTTTTTGCTCATTGCCCTCAAGCTGACTTTTGAGCATTTCAATCTGCTCCTGCTGTTGTTCAGTTTGCTTTTGCAATACGCTATACCGCTTCAGCAATGTTTGCAACTTGCTGTTAACTTGACTGATATGTAATTCTAGTTTTTCCAATTCAACCTATTTTCTAATTTCTGCTTGGATGGTCTTTTCGTAAGCGCTGATGATTTTATGCATGTTGGCATCAATTTCTACATCGGTGAGTGTTTTCTGCTCATCACCAAATACAAAACTCACCGCCATTGACTTTTTATTGTTTCCCAATTTCTCACTCTCAAATATATCAAATAGCTGAATAGATTTCAATTGCCCTATTTTATTTGATAAAGCTATTTGTTCAATCTGAGCATATGAAACATTTTTATCCACCACCAAAGCCAAATCTCTACTCACAGATGGGAATTTTGATATTTCCTTAAATTGTATGGGTTTCACTTTTTGCGCCATCACCAAATCCATGTCGATGTCGGCAAAATAAACCGGTTGTTTGATGTCAAATGACTTCAACAATTTTTCAGACACTTCTCCCAAGTAACCAATTGGTGTTCTGCCATACTCAATAACGCAAGCCAACTGAAGTTGATCATGCGATGTTGCGGTGATTTTAATATTGTTGAGTCCGGTTAATTGGCAAACATTTTCAGCAATGCCTTTCAAATCATAAAAATTTGATTTCGCTGCTTTGGCAGACCAGCTGCTTTCCTGCCAGTTGCCCGTAACGTAAATGGCCAAATGGTTTTTTTCTGAATACGTCAATTCCGGTGATTTGGCATATGTTTTTCCAAACTCATACAGTTTTAAATGGTTGTTTTTTCTGTTGAGATTGTGTGCAATAACTTGTAAGCCACTTTGTATCATCTGTGGTCGAAGCATATCCAATTCTACACTCAAGCTGTTCATCATTTTTACAGATGACTGTAATTCCGTTTCGTTGTAAAATGCACTATTGGTGATGCTGTTGGTAAATATTTCATTAAAACCCAATCCTACCAAATTGTTGGAAATTTTTTCTCTAACAGAAAATTTTCTGTTGTTTTTTTCTACGGATGGAGAAATGGCAATCGTGGTTGGAATGGTTACATTATCTAGGCCATCTATGCGCATAATTTCTTCTACGATGTCGGCTTGAATACGGATATCTGATTTGCTAAATGGAACAGCCAATACAATGCTTTCATTGGTTTCTGATTGAATTTCAAAACCCAAAGCAACAAGGATGGTTTTTACATCTTTCTCAGGATAATACTTTCCGCTCAATTTGGTGAGGTAGGCATATTCAAATGTTACCAATACTTTTTCGGCAGGGTTGGGATAAACATCTATCATGTCTCCAACGATTTTTCCACCACAACATTCCACCAAAAGTTTGGCAGCTCTTTTTAATACTTGACTAGTATTGCTGATGTCTACACCTTTTTCAAACCTTGTTGCAGCATCTGTTCTGAGGTCGTGCTTCAAGGCTGTTCTTCTCACATATCCTTTATCGAAGCATGCACTTTCCAAAAATATATTTTTGGTACTGTTGGAAACACCGCTGTTTTTACCACCATAAACACCCGCAATGCACAAAGGCATGGTTGCATCACAAATCATTAAATCGGTTGCAGACAATTTTCTTTCCTTATCATCCAACGTTTTGAAAATGGTGTTCTCAGCTACAGTGTTTACGATAATTTTTTTCTCCTGAATGGTATCCGCATCAAAAGCATGTAACGGTTGACCGGTTTCATGCAAAATAAAATTTGTGATGTCTACGACATTGTTGATTGATTTTACACCAATGCTTTTTAAGCGTTGTTGCAACCAAACTGGACTTTCTCCGATGGTAACATTTTCAAGATACAATCCACAATATCTTTTGCAGGCTTCGTTATTTAAAATGGCAACAGTAAATGGTTGCTGACCATCTTCAACTTCAGGCGTTGCATGCCATGGCGAAACAACCGTTGTGGGTGTTTGTTCGTGATATGATAAATATGCACAAACATCTTTAGCAACACCCAAATGACTCATTGCATCCATGCGGTTGGGTGTCAGTCCAATTTCGAAAATAAAATCTTCATATGGCTGATACAATGTAGCAATCGGTGTTCCCGGAACTGTGTCAGTCGGTAGAATGGTAATTCCATCATGACTTTCACCAATACCAATTTCATCTTCAGCACACAACATACCTTCGCTTTCTACGCCTCTGATTTTAGCGCGTTTTAGGGTGATGGCTTCGCCAGATGTTGGATAAATGGTTGTTCCCACAAGTGCCACAATTACTTTTTGTCCAACTGCAACGTTTGGTGCGCCACAAACAATGTGAAGCATTTGATTTTCGCCTAACAATACCGTTGTCAGTTTTAATTTGTCGGCTTCTGGATGTTTTTCACAAGTGAGCACTTCACCAGCAACCAAACCAGATAATCCGCCTTTTATTTCTTCAAATTTTTCTAAACTTTCCACTTCCAATCCAATAGAAGTTAGTATTGCAGAAAGTTGTTCGGGCGCTATTGTTTTAGGAAGATATGCGTTCAGCCAGTTGTATGATATTGTCATGAATGATGTAAATTTTCGGGACAAAGATAGTTTTTTAGCATTTCCGAAAGTTGATTGAATAGAAAGCAACTGTTTAGCCGTTTTATTTGAAAATGTCAAGTCGGATTTTTTGAGTGAATGGTGTATAATTAAATGCTGCTTTTTTATCAAAATGTTGGTAAGCAGCGTTTTTCACTGCAGAAAAGAATTAATATGTTTATAAACCTGTTTGTAACCTGTGAATAAGCTATATTTAGATGTGAATGCGCTGTGGAAAAACAATTCATTTTGCCTAATAAAACAATTTCAACTTTTATCATTGCTCAATTGATTTTACCTTAGTCGCCTTACTTAGATTTTAATAAAAATTCATTTTAGATATATGGAAATAATGAGCACAAATAGCGACAGGAAGTTTAGGAAGAAGCCCAATGTGGATGTAGGTTCTATGGTATTTGGAAAAATTCCACCACAGGCAAAAGAAATGGAAGAAGCGATATTGGGTGCCATTATGTTGGAAAAAAGTGCATTCGATACCGTTATTGAAATCATCAAACCCGAATGTTTTTATCAGGAGTCACATCAACGTATTTTTAGAGCGATGCAGTCGTTGGCCAACAACAGTCATCCCATCGATTTATTAACGGTTGTGGAAGAATTAAGAACAAAAGGCGATTTGGAATTTGTAGGCGGCCCATATTATGTTACCAAGCTTACCAATTCGGTTGTTTCCTCAGCTAATATCGACACGCATGCACGCATTGTGGTGCAAAAATTTATTCAAAGAGAATTAATCAGAATTAGTGGAGAAATTATTGGGGAAGCATATGAAGACAGCATCGATGTGTTTGATATGTTGGATACTGCAGAAGGAAAATTGTTTGAAATAACCAACAATCACCTCAGAAGAAATTTTGACAGTATTGATTCGGTTATCGTAAAAACGATTTCAAAAATTGAGGAGATGCGCAATCGGCAAGAGGACATTACCGGCGTACCTACTGGTTTTCCTTCGTTAGATAAACTGACCTATGGATGGCAAAATTCTGATTTGATAATTTTGGCTGCAAGACCATCGGTAGGTAAAACGGCATTTGCGCTTAACCTTGCCCGTAGTGCAGCGTTGCATCCTACAAAGCCGATTGGTGTTGGATTTTTTAGTTTGGAGATGAGTAGTGCTCAGTTGGTTCAAAGGATTCTCAGTGCGGAGAGTGAGATACATCTTGAGAAAATTTCGAGAGGTAAATTGGAAGAGCATGAAATGAAACAACTCTACAAAAAAGGTATCGACAAATTGAGCAAGGCGCCAATTTATATTGATGATTCTGCTGCGCTTAATATTTTTGAATTGAGAGCGAAATGCAGAAGATTAAAGAGTAAATACAATGTAGGCATCATCATCATTGATTACTTGCAATTGATGAGTGGAAGTGCCGATCGAAACAGCAACAGAGAACAAGAAATCAGTAAAATCTCTCGCGATTTAAAAGGATTGGCTAAAGAATTACAAATTCCCATCATCGCACTTTCTCAATTGAGTAGGGAAGTGGAAAAAAGAAAAGAGGGTAATAAAATGCCACAGTTGAGTGATTTGAGAGAATCGGGTGCCATTGAACAGGATGCGGATTTGGTGATGTTTTTATACAGACCAGAATATCATGAAATTCATACCAATGAACATGGCGACAGCAACAAAGGAGAAACGCATGTAAAAATAGCCAAGCATAGAAATGGTAGCTTAGAAACGATCAAATTAAAAGCCTTGCTTCACATCCAAAAATTTGTTGAAGACGAAAGCAACGACGATTTCCTTAATCCTGGAGGTGTAATGCCCGGAGGTAATTGGCGGAAGGTTACAGAAAGTAACGGCGATCAATCGGATGCAAGAATGTATATTCAAAAAGGAAGCAAAATGAATGATGGTGATTATGAAGATGAAAATCCATTTTAATACACAGTATGAATTTGCCCATATTTTTTACAGATAATATTCAGCAGCGCGCATTAAATGAAGACAGCTCAAGGCACATTGCCCAAGTATTGAGGATGGAGATAGGAGCGCGTTTACAGCTCACCGATGGCAAAGGGAATTTATCAACCGCAGTGCTCACCAACAATCATAAAAAATGTTGCGAAATTGACATTGAATCCATCATTGTTGTACCTGTTCCATCAAATAAAATTACCATTGCCATTTCGTTGGTAAAAAATACAAGTCGCTTCGAATGGTTTCTCGAAAAAGCAACAGAAATTGGCGTAACGACCATCATTCCCTTGCTCTGCAGCAGAACAGAAAAACAACACTTCAGGCAAGACCGCATGCAGGGCATTTTAGTAAGTGCCATGTTGCAATCCAAACAAACTTGGATGCCAACCTTAATGCAGCCTACAAAATTTGCTGACATTTTGGATTATGAGGCCTCATCAAAATGGATTGCACATTGTGAGGCAGATGACCAAAAAAATCAACTTGCTGCACAAGAAAAATGTAACGATTCGCTTATTTTAATTGGACCGGAAGGCGATTTTACAATGGATGAAATATTGCAGGCTAAAAAAAATAATTTTATACCTGTAGCATTGGGAAACACCCGTTTAAGAACCGAAACGGCAGGGATGGTTGCAGTAACCTTACTTCAACATTAATCTTTTGGTTCTTCTGTTAACAATGGCTCATTCAGTTGAACAACATGTTTTTTTACACGTGAGCGCATGACCATGTTTAATACTTCAACAGAAAATGAAAAGGCCATTCCAAAATAAATATAATTTTTGAGGTGTAACTCTTCTGCTTTAGCTGCATCCCAACCTTCAATTACCAAACTCAATCCGATCATCACCAAAAAAGATAACGCCAACATTTTTAATGTGGGATGTTTATAAATGAATGATGAAATTTTGGGGCTAAATAAAAACATAATCACCATTGCAATAACAACCGCAGCAATCATGATGGCTAAGTGCTTGGCCGTACCACCAGCTGTAATAATACTATCGAAAGAGAATACAGCGTCGATTAACATGATTTGACCGATGGCATTTCCCAAGCTGAGGTTTGCTTTTTTCTTTTGGTCTGCATTGGGATTTTCGCCTTCGAGTTTTTCATGTATTTCCATCACCGATTTATAAATGAGGAAGACTCCACCGGCAAGCATAACAATGCTAGCCAAATCGAAACCTTTGCCACTAATGGTGAAAATAGATTTTCCTTTTTGTTGGAGCAGCCAACTCAATCCCATCAACATTAAAGTGCGGCTAATCATACCTGTTATCATCCATACTCTCCTAGCTTGTAAATGCTCTTTTGCGTTTTTTAATCGGTTCATGATAATGCTCACAAAAATGACATTGTCAATTCCCAAAACAATTTCGAGCACCACTAAAACCAAAAAACTGATGATGCTTTCTGAACTAAATAATTCCATTGCATTTATTTATTTAAATGACTGATGATTTTTTTTACGATAAAAGGGCCTTCATACACAAATCCGGTCCATACTTGAACCAATGCAGCACCAGCTTCGATTTTCTCTTGTGCATCGACACCCGTAAATATGCCGCCGCTTCCAATTAAAATGGTATTTCCAATTTGCTGGGATTGTATGTATTGCAGCATTTGTGTGCTCTTGTTTTTTACAGGAAGTCCACTCAGTCCACCATTTCCAATCCTGTTGATAAAGCTTTCATGTGTTGCAAGGCCGCCGCGGTCGATGGTTGTATTGGATACAATTAAACCATCCAATTGAATTTCATGGCACAAAGAAATGATGTCATCTACTTGTGCTTGGTTTAAATCTGGCGCAATTTTTAGCAAAATAGGTTTCGGCTTATTTTTTGTTTTGTTTTGATGATGTAAAATAGAGAAGATGATTTTTAAATTGTCTTTTTCTTGCAAAGCGCGCAATCCAGGAGTGTTTGGACTGCTTACATTTACTACAAAATAATCTACAAAAGGGTGAAGCTTATCGAAGCAGATTTCATAATCTTTCCAAGCATCTTCATTGGGTGTGTTTTTATTTTTTCCAATGTTTCCACCAATGATGAGTTGGGATGTTGGATTTCTTTTTCTCCATTTTGCCAAGCGATTGGCAATGACGTCTGCACCGTGATTGTTGAATCCCATTCTATTCACAAGTGCTTTGTCTTTTGGCAATCTAAACAAGCGAGGCTTTTCATTTCCATCTTGTGCAATGGGTGTTACCGTTCCAATTTCCACAAATCCAAAACCCAATACTTCTAATGCGGTAAGATATGCTGCATTCTTATCAAAACCAGCCCCCAATCCAACGGGATTTGTAAATTGTAAACCCATACAAACAATGGGATGATTGGCTTCGAAAAGTTTTTTTAATATCAACTTTACCCAACCAATAGAACAGAAAAAGCGCAATGCATTCATTGAAAAATAATGAACTTTTTCGGGGTCAAATAAAAACAATATGTTGCGCAGCCAATTATACATATGCCTGCGAAATTAATGGAGTTACTCGGATTTCGTTTCTATAAAAAATAAAATATCATCATTAAAACAGGATTTTACTCAAAACAAATTGATATCAGTAGAATAGATTAAACATTGCGATTGCAACACTGTTACAAATAGCTACATTTGTAATGCTAAATTTTAACTTGTGCGATTATTTATTTTACTCATCTTTTTACAAGCAACTTGTTTTGCTACTTCACATATTAAGGGCGATTTCAATGGTACCATCCGTGACCAAAAAACGGGTTTGCCAATTGAGGGCGCTTCTATTTATTTTACTGACATAAAAGCGGGTGGCAGTACGAATAAAGAAGGTTTTTTTAAAATCCCCAACATCACTGATGGCAAGCATTTGGTGGAAATTTCTCATTTGAATTATGCAACGATAATTGTAGAAATTGAAATCTTGGGAGATACGAGAAAAGACTTTTTTCTTGAAGAAACAATTTTGGAAAACAACGCCGTAATCGTAACAGGTGTGAGTAAAGCGAGTCAATTGAAAACAGTGCCTTTTCAGGTTTCTGTTTTACGTCAGCAAGATTTGTTGCAAACTTCTTCCATGAATATTATTGAAAGCATTACAAAAAAAGCGGGTATTTCCAGTTTGTCTACAGGACCCGCTATTTCAAAACCGCTAATTAGGGGTTTGGGATACAATAGGGTGCTTACCATCAACGATGGCGTTCGTCAGGAAGGTCAGCAATGGGGCGATGAACATGGAATTGAGATTGATGAAGCGAGTGTTCAAAAAATTGAGGTATTAAAAGGTCCGGCATCTTTGGTGTATGGCTCGGATGCGATGGCGGGTGTGATAAATATAATTTCAAATGTACCTGCTCCAAATAATACCATTAAAATAAATGTTAGTTCTAATTATCAAACCAACAACAGGTTAAGGAATTTCAACGCAAATATTACCGGCAATAAAAATGGATTTAATTGGAGTATGTATGGTACCAAAAAAGCTGCGGGCGATTATCAAAATAAATATGATGGTTATGTATTTAACTCAAAATTTAATGAACAAAATTTTGGCGGACACATTGGTTATAATGGCGGATGGGGTTTTAGTCATTTCGTTTTTAGCAAGTTTGATTTAACGGCAGGTTTGGTTGAAGGAGCGCGTGACAGTTTGGGTAATTTTATACATCTATTGCCAGGTGGAATTGAAGCCAATCCTACACAAACAGATTTTTTAAGTTCTAATCCATTTATGCCTTATCAACACATAAGGCATGTTAAAGTAGCTTCTGACAACAACTTCAAATTAGGCAACAATCACCTTAGTTTAAATATTGGATTACAACAAAATCAGCGGGAAGAATTTGGCAATCCAGATGATGTAAATGAACGTGAATTATTTTTTGATTTAAAAACGTTGACCTATGCTACTCAATTTCATTTTAAGGAAAGAAAGGGATGGAAAAATTCGATTGGATTAAATGGAATGCATCAAGAAAATACAAATAAAGGCGTTGAACAATTGATTCCAGATTACAAATTGAATGACATCGGCGTTTTTGTTTACGCACAAAAAGAAATCAAAAAAATAAATTTCAGTGGTGGCATTCGATTTGACAATAGAAATATTAATGCAAATCAAATGATTCGGGATGGAGAAAAAATTGGCGACTCCATACAAAAAAGTTTCTCTAATGTTTCGGGAAGTATCGGTATTGCGTATCCAATTACCAATAAAATAAATTTGAAACTGAATTTGGCAAGAGCGTTTAGAGCGCCAAGTATTTCTGAGCTTTCATCAAATGGTGCGCATGAGGGAACAAATCGATTTGAATATGGCGATAAAAATTTAACCAGTGAAATAAGTACGCAATCTGATATCGCTATTGAATTTAATGATGATCATTTTTCTTTTAATTTGGCTGGCTATTATAATCAGTTTAATAATTTTATTTTTTACAGAAAATTGCAAAATAATATTGGCACAGATTCATTGATAGAAGTAGATGGAGATATACTTCAAGCTTTTAAATTTGACCAACAGCAAGTAAATCTTGCAGGCGTTGAATTAACACTAGACATTCATCCGCATCCTTTGGATTGGCTACATATTGAAAATACTTTTTCTTATGTTTCAGGGATATTTAAAAATGCTATTGAAGGAAGTAAAAATCTACCTTTTATTCCAGCACCAAAATTACTAACCGAGTTTAGGGCCGATTTTAAAAAATTAAACAGCCATTTTAGAAACAGTTATTGTAAGATTGAGATTGACAATACATTCAAACAATCAAAACCTTTTATGGCCTATAATACAGAAACCGCTACCAATGGGTACACGTTAATAAATACAGGCCTAGGCACTGAGGTGTTTTCTAAGAAAAACAATAAATTATTTGCGCTTTATTTTACGGCGAGCAATATTGGAAACGTTGCCTATCAAAATCATTTGAGTCGATTAAAATATGCACCTACAAATCCTGCAACAGGAAGAAATGGGGTGTTTAATGTTGGGCGAAATTTTGGAATAAAGGTATTGGTGCCGTTGAGTTTTAAGATTTAGGAAATTAAAAGACTTCTACTTTATTCAAAAGCTTTTGGCTCGTGTTTGGTGTAATCGTTATCATACCCAACAAAAAAACGGATATAAATTACCCTGCTTAATCGCATCATCCAAGGTTGTAAAACCACCAAGGCAATAGTGTTGGAAATGAGCCAATAAAAAATGCGGTTGTCATCGGCAGATATACCAATTAAAACCCACCAAGCAACAAATGTAGAAGAAGAAATCGCAACGGCTAAGGCATAGCTAACATATCCGGTACCATACCAAAAACCGGGCTCCATATCATATTTCTGGTTGCAAATAGGACAGTTATCGTACATGTCAAAAATATGTTTCAAGCTCAACTTTCGATATGCATTGGCATCTTTAAACATTTTGCCTTTTCTACATCTAGGGCATCTCATTTTAAAAATACTCCATAAATAACTTGGACTTTTTTGGGTGGGACTTGTCATACCACAAAGATAAATTTATTTGGGGTGCTTTATGTAACAAATGTCACACGACCATTTATGAGGTTGTCATTTTTTTTCGTTCACCAATTTGTTGACGCCACATGGCAAAGTACAATCCTTTTTCTTCTGTTAATTGAAGATGTGTACCGGTTTCCACCACATCGCCTTTTTCTAAAACATAAATTCGATCGGCATGCATAATCGTGCTCAAGCGATGGGCAATTAAAATAGTGATTTGATCTTTTGATTTGGAAAGTTGGATAATGGTATTGGTGATTTCTTCTTCGGTTAAGGAATCCAACGCAGAAGTGGCCTCATCAAAAATAAGCACCTTCGGTTTTCTGAGTAAAGCTCTGGCGATGGAAATTCTTTGTTTTTCACCACCACTTAATTTCAAACCACCTTCACCAATCATGGTGTCCAATCCTTTTTCGGCTTTTGCAAGCAGTTGGGTACAAGATGCTTTGCGCAAAGCTTCGTTCAAATCTTCATCGGTAGCAGCTGGATTCACAAACATTAAATTTTCTTTGATGGTGCCGCTAAAAAGATTGGTGTCTTGGGTTACAAATCCAATTTGATTTCGGAGGTCGTCGAAATTGATTTCGGTTTCATCCATGTTGTTGTAAAATATTTTCCCTTCAGCTGGACGATAGAGTCCAACAAGCAATTTCATTAAGGTAGATTTGCCACTTCCACTTGGTCCAACAAATGCAATGGTTTCACCCAATTGAACATGAAAAGAAATGCCATCAATGGCTTTGTGTGTTGCAGATTGGTGCTTAAAACCAACTTCGTTAAATGACAAACTTTCTATTGGTCCCAAAGGTTGTGGAAGCGTTGGCGCAGATTCTGGCGCTTTTTTCATCAGGTTGTCAAAATTTTGCAAAGAGGCTTCTGCTTCTCTGTAAGAAAGTAAAATGTTTCCAATTTCTTGCAAGGGGCCAAAAACAAAGAAGGAGAAAATTTGCATGGTTACCAGTTGTCCGGCATCCATTTCATTTCTAAAAATCAGCCACATTAAAATAAATAGAATCACTTGTCGAAGCGTATTCACTAAGGTGCCTTGTACAAAGCTGATGCTGCGGATACTTTTTACTTTTTTTAGTTCCAACCCTAAAATTTTGTAGGTGTTTTTGTTCAATCGTTGTACCTCTTGATTGGTTAATCCCAAACTTTTTACCAGTTCAATATTTCTAAGCGATTCTGTGGTGGAGCCTGCCAATGCAGTGGTTTCGCCAACAATATTTTTTTGGATGAGTTTAATTTTTTTGGATAATGTATTGGTGATGAAAGTGAGCACGCCAATACCAACGAGGTATGCTACTGGAATTCGCCAGTTGATAAAGATTGCCGCATAAACAAATACAAATACTACCCCGATGATGATGCCGAAAAGGATATTGATAAAATTGATCATGAATTTTTCAACATCAGCCCTAACCTTAGTGAGGATCGATAAAGTTTCTCCGCTTCGCTGATCTTCAAATTCTTGATAAGGTAGTTTCATTGCATGTTGCAATCCATCTGTAAACACTTTAGCGCCAAATTTTTGTATCACCAGATTTAAAAAATAATCTTGAAAAGCTTTGGCAATTCGGCTTACCATGGCAACAGAAATTGAGAAAATCAAAATATAAAAAACACCCAATTGCAAATAGGGCTTATCTTTTCGCGTGATGTGATCATAACCCCAATAGAAGCTGTCTGAAGTAAAATGATTTGCAGGGTTTTGGTAATCGCCGGCTAAGTTTACCAGCTTACCCAACAAAATTGGATCTAAAAGCGAGAACCCGATATTGATTGCTGCTAAAAATAAGGTTAAACCAACCAGCCAGCGCAAGGGCTTTAAATAATGCAAGAGAATTTTCATAGTTTATTAAGATTTTAATTCGAAACCATTTCAAAATGGTACAATGGAATAGGTCTGCAATTTCGGAAAAAATAAGTAGACGATACGTACAAATAACTAAAATCAAAAGAAATAATGATTAATAAACATACAAATTAGAAAAAAGGTATTAAATTGCGTGGGTTCTAAGATATGATATAAAAAGTATTATTCTTAAAAACAAATTATTAATCTAAAAATTTGTCCCATGCAAAAAACGTTTCTGATTTTATTGGCTTCTTTGTGCTCATTCCTCTTTAGCCAGGCCAATAAAATTAACCATGAATTCCCAACCAACCCTTTACCCGCAACTTCTGTAAGCATTGCCGCAACCGAAACCAGTGTTTGTGCGTATGCAACCATTGCATTTACTGCTACTCCAACTGATCCAGGAACTACGGTAACATATCAATGGAAAAAAAATGGTTTGGATATTGTTGGTGAAACCCAAGAAACCTACACCAAAACTGGCGGTTGGGTAAACAATGATCAGATTACTTGTGTAATGAATAGCGATGGCACAGATTTTACCAGTAATGCGTTAACCATAACCACCGATGCAACCAATCCTTTAATTTTAGATACAACTATAACTGCTTGTACCGGTAGATTTGTTTTCACATATAATGGAACGGATTATACCTATACCAGCTCTGGTAATAAAAATATATTTATCGCTTCTTATGATACTACTATTGTTGGGTTAGATACCACCATCAGCAGAAATTGCGATAATTTGGTTACGCTGCATTTGACTTTAAGAGCTGCTCCCGCTAGACCTGAAATTAATGGTGCAACTGAAGTGTGTGCTGTGGTAAATCTAGATTCAAGTTTAACATATGTAATTGTCAACATCAATGCAGAAAGCATAAACTATGTGTGGCGCGTTCCAAATGGAGCAACCATTACCGGCGGTCAAGGGACTTCTAGTATTGGGGTTAAGTTTACCTCCGCTTTGGCCTATTCAAATCAGGTGATTTCGGTGTACGATTCTATTTCACCACATCCAACTTGTGTGAGTCAAAAAGATACCCTTGTTATTTTCAAAACGCTTCCAGGCATGCCATCGATTTCAGGAAACAATTGTATTCCTTCTAGAACAGCTACAAGTGGAATAGTTTATACGGCTACACCAGATGCCATAAACCCCTCAGCTGTTTCATCGTACGAATGGGTTGTACCATTTGGAGCGAGTATTGTAAGTGGACAAGGAACCAATTCAATTACGGTAAATTATTCCATATCTTTCGTTGGGGGAGCAGTTAGGGTTAAGGCATTGTCTAATTGTGGATCTAGGTCATACCGCAACTTGACATTACAAACTTCAGCACCAACTCCAGCAGCTATTCAACAATCATTTATTCCGAATGTACCTGCGGTTACCAATGTTTGCGGACGTGATGCAGAAAATTATATGATAAAAAGAATT
>CAIQHJ010000054.1 GCA_903871575.1 uncultured Bacteroidota bacterium | reverse complement strand
TGGACCTGTTGTTGCACCTGGATTGAACGAATTGTATATTACTCCTGGTGTTGCAGCAGCTGTTCTTGTTAATGTAATTGATTTTGCCAAACTGGTATCGCAAGATGACAATGCATATCCACTTACATATCTTGGTGATGTTGCACTCAAGGTAATGGAATCTGCAAATACAACGGTGATGGTTGTATCGTTTAATCTTTGCATTGTTGAACCAGCTGGAACTGTGAAATAGTATCCAGTTGCACCTACAACAGATTTCAATCTGAATGTGTCTTTAACTCCTGTTACCGCAACTGCACTCGCAGTGTATGAACACACATTTGTGCTGGTTGATGTAAATACAGTTGGCGCTGCTGGTTGTGCTTTGGTAATGGATGTAGAAGTGATGGGCCCAACTCCACAATTGTTGGTAGCCTTTACCGTTACTGTTCCAGCGTTATTTAACATGAGGGTTATATCATTTGTGCCCTGCCCATTCAATATTCGATTAGCAGTTCCCGTTATCGTCCATGTATATGTTTCACCATTGATGCTGGCAACGGAGTAATGCTGTATACTGTCGCATTGATTGATATTTCTAACACCAGTAATTGACACAGGTGCGGATGGTGCATTTTGACCAACTAGTATGATTGCACTCACAGCCGAAGAAACCACACCCGATGCATTCTTTGCAGTCAAACTATACGTACCTGGCAATACACCTGAAAATATTCCACTAGTGTTGTTATAATTTACACCGTCTATGCTAAAAGTCAATCCTACAATTGATGATGTAACAGTAATGGTACCTGTTTGACTACTACAAATTGGCTGGGTAAGTGAAATGGTTGGTGTGGTGATGGAAGTCGCTGGTTTCCAAAAATAAAAATTATCCCAATAAACAATACAATTGCTCGAAGGCGCGCCTTGCAATTTGAATTGCGTGATGTTGCTGAGCACAACTGCGCCAAACTGTGTAAGCGGAATATCGAAACTATTCCATCCGCTTAGTGTAGGCGTTAAGGTTACTTTTTGCTCATACAATACTGGCGTGGTGTTGATGAGATACAAATCAAAACTGGTACAATTGGGTGTCCAAATATCTATATGTAGCTTTTGCATGCTGTTCAAATTAAGCACATTCGCAAGCTGTATCCCTTGATAATTAAAATTGGTATATTTTTTTGTTGGGTTGCCTGCAATAAGTTCATCCGAAACCAAGGTGGTTTGCGACCAATTGGGGTTAAAATCTGTACCCGGAAAATTGGAATAACTGTCAGAAAAGATTGAAATAAAATCACTCGAATTTCTTGAAGGCGGATTGGGTGCAGCAACTGTTGGCAAAGGATAACCAACAATCAAATTAGCTGTTGCAGTACCTGCACCATAAGCACCTGATGCGGCTTGTGTTGCAGTAATGGTAGCTGTTCCTACGCCAACTATGGTAATGATATTTCCATTGATGGTGGCTACACTAGTATTGTTGCTTGTATAACTGAAAGCACCAGCGCTATTACTCGTTGGTGGTGTAATTTGAAATGGTTGATCTCCCAATGCTTTGGGCGGAATATTGAAGTTGGTAATTACTGACGTATTCGATGTTTTCCAAAAATAGACATTGTCGAAATATACGATACTGCTTCCAAATGGAGTGCCAACCAATTTCAGTTGATGAACATTATTGAGTGTTATATTGTTGAAGTTTGTTAACGCAATATCAAAACTATTCCACCCAAGTAATGTTGGTGTTAAAGAAATTTTTTGTTCAACCAATACCGGACTCGTGTTGATTAAAAACAGATCAAACGTATTGCAATTGGGTGTCCAAATATCAATGTGTAACTTCTCCATTGTTGAAGTATTAATACTTCCAGTAAATTGCACACCTTGATAATTAAAGTTTTCAAATTTCCTCGTGTTGTTTCCAAGGATCTGTATTTCTGTAGCTATTGTGCTTTGTCCCCAAAATGGATTCCATTCTATGCCAGATATGTTCGTATATGCGTTGCTGTAGAGCGACAAAACATCCGTAGTGCTTCTTGCAGGCGGTTGTGGTGCAGCTGTCAATGGCACGGGTATGGTAACCACTAAACTTGCATTTGCAGCGGCTGACCCAAAAACACCGGCAGAAACTTGCGTTGCTGTAATGGTACAAGTTCCTGCACCAACGATGGTCACAACATTTCCTGCTACAGTGGCTATATTGGTGTTGCTGCTCGAATAAGTAAAAGCGCCCGAACTGTTGCTTGTAGGTGCAATTAAATTAAATGGCGCGTCGCCCAAAACTTTTGCAGGAACAGTAAAGGTTCCTAATGTTGGCGTATTAGATGTTTTTTGAAAATAAACATTATCGAAATAAAAATCAGCTGTTGTAGAAGGCGCATCGCCAATAAACATAAACGCAGATTTCATCGACATCAAATCTAGATTTCTTCCCAATGCGGGATTGTTGAATTCTGTCATAGGTATATTTACTTCATGCCAGTTTCCATCTCTTACTAAACCAAATTGACTCGTTGCTGCAGGGAAGTTAATCCACGATTCACCATGCGCTGTTTTTAACCCAATTTTAAATTGACCGGCGTATGCTGTTTTCATTAAAAATTTCAATGCACCATTCGCATGCCCAGTAATATTCACATATTTATTATCCAAGCCCATCCCAAACCAATTGCCCGCATTGGCCCTTACAGCCCAAACGCGATTCCCTTCAAAAGGAACAGCTCCTGAAATTGGAGAGAGGTTGTTCCAATAATTTAAAATTGTATTGGTTGTATAATTCAATGAATCAGAAACAGTAGTCGTTTCCGTTAGTACACCGAAATTTCCTGTCACTTCATTTTGTGTGCCGGTGTACAATGTGCCTGTATTGTTTTGATATAATTTTACATAATCAATATACATCACCGCTGGCATAGCTGCTGTTATTGCCGAAGCATTCAACAAGCCGGTATATGCGCCTCCAATAGCCATATTCAACAATAAAAAGTGTGGGTTGTGAAACTCGGTTTTGCTTGTGGTTGCAGGATTTGAAATATCAAAAGTGTAAAACGCAATATTATCCAAGTACATTGTAATATTTTGCTCATTCCAAACCATTTTGTACAAATGGTAATCATTATTTAAGTCTAAAGAAGCAGTATACGGACCAGCAGCATAATTATAGGTACCATTATTACTGTAATGATTAGCCGAAGTAAGTTGCTTGTTAATTAACCCTGCTAGTCGTGCAGATTGAGACCCCATTTCCATGATGTCTATCTCACCGATGTTTGGCCATACACCGCCAACAGTGCCAAGCGTCCACAACGCCGGCCAAATGCCATCTGCAAGATTTGGAATTTTAATTCGCGCTTCAATGGTTCCATATTTAAAATGTATTCTTCCTTCTGTTTTTACCCTAGCTGAAGTAAATGAACTGTTTGAAAAATTTTCCCTTCTTGCTTCCAAAATCAAATTTCCATTTTCGATGCGCACATTCTCTGGCCTACTGGTATAGTATTGCAATTCTGCATTACCCCAGCCGCACAAATTTCTTTCACATCCATCTCCAAAATCATAGGTCCAAACATCGGTATTTAATGTTGTCGAATTAAAATCATCCTGCCATACCAATGTTTGAGATTTTAATGTGGTTGAAAAGCAAAATAATAGCAGAAACATACCAATAAATTGGTAGTTGCGCAAGCGATAAAGTATAGTCATAATGAGGTTTAATGAAACACAACACGTTCTATTTAAAGCAAAAACGGGATTGCCTATTGGCAACCCCGTTTTTGTATGTATTGATGAATTGATTATTTATTGATCATCAATTTAACTGTATTCGTAACAGACCCTACAGCAAATCTAACTGTATAAAGTCCATTTACCAATCTTGCATCTGAAATGTTCATCACAATTGAACCATTTGTATTTTGAGCTGTAAATTGATTTACAACTTTACCATACATGTCAATGATTTGAATGGTAGCCGTTGCTTGAGCAGCGATTCCCGTTTTTACATTCAGTCTGAAATTACCGTTGTTTGGATTAGGGTAAATTTCAGCTTTCACGCCATTGGTATTGTCTGATGATTTCGAGAAAATTGTTGAACCATCTACTAGACAAGTTTTTGCAACGTTGGTTAGTTTCAACGCTTTGTTGGGACCAACGCCGCATGCTGAAGTAAATCTAACTCTTACGCTATCACCCACAACAGCTGCGCCATTGTTGGTATATTTCAATCTAATGTATCTAGCACCTGCGCCAGTCAATAGCCCAGAATCTAAAGTTGCAGAAAGTGCAACAGCAGAACCTGTTGGCAATGACCAAGTGTAACCTTGTGCAGCACCGATTGTTGTAGTTCCTATCGCTAAAGCAGGAGCACTGTAACGATAAACTCTTGCACCACAAACATCAGAAACCAATGTTGCTGTTACTGATGCTGGAGCTGCTGGTGCGCCCAACAAGGTGTTGGCTAATTTCAACGCTTTATTTGCTGAATAACCACATGTTGATGCGTATGCAACCCTGATGCTATCGCCTGCAACCGCAGCGGCATTGCTGCTGTATCTAACGCGAATA
>CAIQHJ010000053.1 GCA_903871575.1 uncultured Bacteroidota bacterium | reverse complement strand
TTTTTGCATTTGCTCCTTGCTTAATTTTTTTAAATCAGCAGGACTATCAATCATTTTTAAAAGTGCTCCGGGTTGAATATCCATTTATTGAAATTTGAGTATAGTAAATTTAAGTAATTGTACGCTAATTGATAATTAAACAATTGAATTAATGCTTTGTTCGTTGGCAAATTCAAAAGTCAAAAATTAAAAACATGGTTTAATAGGTTCAATTTGTTTAATGGTTTTTTGACATCACCAACAACCCATCTCCATATAGCAGACGGAGCAAAAGCTGTTATTCTCTAAAACAAAAACGCCAAACATTTTCCCCTTTCGGAGTGAACTAAAGGGGATTTAAATAACCACATTCACCATCTTACCCTTTACAAAAATGATTTTCTTTGGGGCGTTGCCGTCCAGCCATTTTTGAACGATTTCATTTGAAAGCACAATTTGTTCTACTTCAGATTGTTGTGCAGACAAATCAATATTGATGTTTGCTCTTACTTTTCCATTGATTGAAATCGGATATTCCTTGCTGGTTTCAATCAAATATTTTTCTTCCAAAACTGGATAGTTGGCATCCAAAATCGTTTCGGTATTTCCCAATTGTTGCCAGAGTTCTTCTGCAATGTGAGGTGCATAAGGCGTAAGCAAAATCAATAGTTTTTCAAGTATTTCCTTCTTGTGACATTTTAATTCACTCAATTCATTTACACAAATCATAAACGAACTAACCGCAGTATTGAAAGAAAAATGTTCGGTATCAGCTTCTATTTTCTTAATTGTTCGATGCAATATTTTCCATTCTGCATCATTGGCTTGTGCTTCATTCCATATTTTTCCATTCGCCTCATCATTAAACAAACGCCAAAGCTTTCTGATAAACCGATGAACGCCTTCTATTCCTTTGGTATCCCAGGGTTTGCTTTGATCTACAGGCCCTAAAAACATTTCATATAACCTGAAGGTATCTGCTCCATATTTTTCTACCAGGTCGTCGGGGTTTACGGTATTGAATTTTGACTTAGACATTTTTTCAACCTCTACACCACAGATATATTTGCCATCTTCCAAAATAAAATGGGCATTTTCAAAATCGGGTTTCCATTTTTTAAATGCTGCCAGATCCAATTCCAATCCATCAACCATATTCACATCTACATGCAATGCATCTGTTTGGTATTGATCTTTTATTCCAAATGAAACAAACTCGTTTTTTCCTTTTATGCGATATGCAAACCGACTGCTTCCTTGTATCATACCTTGATTGACCAATTTTTTAAACGGCTCGTCAAACCCTATCAAACCTAGGTCATACAAAGCTTTCGTCCACATCCTACTGTATAATAAATGTCCTACGGCGTGCTCTGTACCACCAACATACACATCCACTTGATTCCAATAATCGCTTACATGTCTGTCGCAAAAGCTGGTTTCATTATGAGGATCCATATACCGTAAAAAATACCAAGAAGACCCTGCATAACCCGGCATGGTGGAGGTTTCCAATTGTTGTGCTGTCCAATCTGCAATGTTAGCCAATGGCCCTTCACCTTCAGGACCTGGCCCATATTTTTCTACGTGAGGAAGAGACAATGGCAATTGTGTTTCATTCATTGCAATGGCTACGCCAGCTTCCCATTTGATAGGAAAAGGTTCTCCCCAATAGCGTTGGCGACTGAACCCGGCATCGCGCATTTTATAATTTACTTTTCGCTTACCCAGTCCTTCGGATTCGATTTTTTCGATTGCTACTTTAATCGCGTCTTTCATCAACAAGCCATTCAAAAAATCGGAGTTTTGTAAAACCGCCTCCTTTGTGGCATTCGCCTCCAGACCATTAAAATGGTCGCCAATAATATTGGTAATCGGAATTTGAAAATGTTTAGCAAATAAAAAATCGCGCTGATCGCCACAAGGCACCGCCATGATTGCGCCTGTTCCATAACCACCTAAAACATACTCCGCAATCCACACCGGAATTTTTTTATGATTGAAAGGATTGATGGCATATGCGCCAGTAAAACATCCTGTGATGTGCTTTGCTTCCGACATCCTTTCGCGATCGCTTCTGCTTTTTACGTAGGTAAGGTAATCGTCAATATTTTTTCTTTGTTCAGCTGTGGTGATTTTATTCACCAATTCATGCTCGGGAGCCAGTACCAAAAAATCAACGCCGAATATGGTGTCTGGACGAGTGGTGTATACTTTGATTACCTCAGACCCCGGAGTGTTACTGGAACTATCTAAATTAGCAGTGTTGAGGTTAAAATCCATCTCACAACCTTCACTTTTGCCTATCCAGTTTCGTTGCATCTCCTTCATCGAATCACTGAAATCAACGGTATGCAATCCATCTAACAAACGATCCGCAAAATCGGTAATGCGCAAATACCATTGTCTCATTTTCTTTTTTACTACCGGATGCCCGCCTCTTTCACTAACACCATTCACTACTTCGTCATTTGCTAAAACTGTTCCCAACGCTTCGCACCAATTCACTTCACCGATAGCAGAAAATGCCAATCGATAATTCATTAATATTTCCTGTTGCTTTGCAGTAGAAAACGACTTCCATTCTTCAGCCGAAAACACATCTGATTCATATTTACCTAAGTCTTTGGCGCCGGTTGTTTCAAACCTGCTGATCAAGCTATGTATTGATTCCGCTTTTTTTGTTTCGGGATTAAACCATGATTTGAAAAGTTGTAAAAAAATCCATTGGGT
>CAIQHJ010000052.1 GCA_903871575.1 uncultured Bacteroidota bacterium | reverse complement strand
TTTGACAAGTCCCAACAAAAAAAAGTTATACATTTACAACTTGATTAGTCAAGAAACGATACAACAAATACAAAGCCGCATCGACATCATAGATATCGTTGGTACTTTTGTAAAGCTTAAAAAAAGAGGCGCCAATTATTTGGGCAACTGCCCTTTTCATAATGAAAAATCACCATCATTTACGGTCTCTCCAACTAAGGAAATTTATAAATGTTTTGGTTGTGGTAAAAGTGGGAATTCCATCAGCTTCATCATGGAGCACGAAAAATATAGCTATGTAGAAGCGTTGCGTTGGTTGGCCAACAGGTACAATGTAGAAATCGAAGAAACAGAAACCAGTCCAGCATTTAAAGCACTACAACTTACATCCGATAGCTTATTCATCATCAACAATTTTGCCAAGCAATTTTTCATGGATGCCCTTCATGAAACAGATGAAGGAAAAGACATTGCGTTGAGTTATCTTAAAGAGCGGGGATTTAGGCAGGAGATTATCGATAAATTTCAAATTGGCTATAACCCCTCTGCAAAAGATGATTTTACAAAAGCCGCTCTAGCTGCACATTATAGCCAAGATTTGTTGATAAAATCTGGCTTGGTAGCCAACCGAGATGAAAAACTATCTGACAATTACAGAGGCAGAATCATCTTCCCCATCCACAATCAAAGTGGAAAAGTGCTGGGCTTTGGTGCACGAGTAATTAAAACGAATGACCGAGCACCCAAATACATCAACACGCCCGAAAATGAAATTTACATCAAGAGTAAAATTCTATATGGCGCTTATTTTGCCAGAACAGCGATCGATAAATTCAATGAATGTTTACTGGTAGAAGGTTATACGGACGTGGTTAGTTTGCACCAAGCAGGCATTGAAAATGTAGTAGCCAGTGGTGGAACTTCCTTAACACCCGATCAACTTCGACTCATTAAAAAATTTACCAAAAACCTCACCATTATTTACGATGGAGATGGTGCAGGTATAAAAGCGGCTTTAAGGGGATTGGATTTGGCATTGGAAGAAGGGCTCGACGTGAAACTGGTGTTAATTCCCGATAAAGAAGACCCCGATAGCTATGTGAATAAAATTGGTGCAGATGCGTTCAACAAATTCATTCAAGAACAAAAGAAAGATTTCATTTTATTCCAATTAGAAATTGCATTACAAGAAGCTGGTAGCGACAGTGCAAAGAAATCGGCTATTGTCAATCAAATTGCAGAAACGATTTCAAAAATCAATAAAACCGAGGAGTTTACACGCCGGCAAGATTACATCAAAAGGGTTTCAGAAATGCTTCGTATAGAAGAAACCGGTATGAATGCATTGGTGAATAAAATCATCAGAGATAAAATCAACAAAGAGGAGCTAAAGACTGGCAAACCCAATATCCAAACCCTTGGAAGTGAAAACAATATCGAAACAGCATCACCAGATCTGGATATTTTATTACACAAGGATGATTTGCACGAACAAGCAATGGTGAAGTGTTTGATTGAGTTTGGTTTAAAAAACTGGGACGAAGAAGTAACCGTGGCGAAATATATTTTTCAGCAGTTCGACATCATGGAAATTTATGAGATTATGGACAATCCATTATTGATCCAAATTATCCAATTATACAGAAGTTGGTATGAGGCGGGACTGCAACCAGGCTTGAAAAACTTCCTTTACCATGAAGATCCCAATTTGCATCCATTGGTTTTGAAGTTGATGGAAGTACAAATGGAGATTAGTCCAAACTGGAGTGTACATTATGAGGGCCACATTCCTACTAGAGAAGAGTTGTACAAAGAAGAAGTGATTTCAACTTTTAATTATTTGCAACTGAGAAAAATAAAGCGGCTCATTTCGGAGAATCAGGAAGAACTCGAGAAAACCACAGACACACAACAGCAAATGATTTGTTTGCAAACCCATCAGGCATTAAAGAAAATGGAATCAGAAATTACGAAACCAACAGGCACGGTAATTTATAAATAACAAGAAATTACATTGCCATTTCCTCTTCTCTCACCACCAACTTGTAACGCGGAATACTATTGCTTTCAGCTTGAGGATTTCCAAACAATTTGAATTGAGTTGCGCACCAAACATTGTCCATTTCAACAACGTCTATGGCTTCTAAACCATGGTTTTCGATGGCTTGCCAATGCGTGTCGCGGCATAAATCACTGGCTATTTTAGCGGTTGGTTTTGGATGAGCTACCCACAACTTAGCTTCTGGATGTAATGCAGGCATGATATCATCTAAAATATCATTCAATTGCTTTTTACTAACTGCAAAAATCAAAGCGAATTCGATTTTTTTTATTTTAAGCAATGGCGTTACGCTCTTGGCAAAAGTAAGTTTGATGAATTGCTTTTCTATGGAAGAAGGAAGTCCTTGTATTAAAATATTTTTCTCGTTGTTGTACTGAAGTTTTTCTAAAACCGATTGAAGTGCCATAATCTAGAACAAAATTTTAAATATGATAAATCAGTTATGATGCATAGGTAAGTCATGCAAAAGGTCAGAATTCAGAGGGACTGCAAAGGTAGTTAAAATAATAGTTGATTCAAATAAAAAAACAAACTAATTAAAAAAAGATGTGTATTTATATGGCCAATTAGGCTTGTTTTCTTTTATCTCTGTGTTTAAGGATGGGCACCCTATTTTCCGCACCTCTGATCAGGCGACCAATATTTTTTTGGTGGGTGATAATTACCAAAATAGCTACAACCAATGCAAAAGCTCTGTAGGTTACTTCATGTTCATTCCATATCCAAAGTACAGACACCGGAAGCATGATGGCACCCAAAATAGAGCTCAACGATACATATCTGGTTAGAAAGAGTACCAATAAAAAAACACCTGCACAACATAATGCAACGATAGGTTGAACTGCTATGAGCATACCCAATAAGGTTGCCACGCCTTTTCCACCTTTGAAGTTTGCAAAAACAGGGAAGATATGTCCCAACACAGCAGCCAATCCCAAGCCAATCATAAAGTTGGTTCTCAGCAATTCATTGTGTAGATATTCTGGTAAAAAATAAAACAAGCCCACTGCCGACATGCCTTTTAAGATATCCAGTACCATGATTAAGGTGCCGAATTTGGGGCCTAACACTCTGAAAGCGTTGGTTGCGCCCATGTTACCGCTGCCGTAATCTCTGATGTCTATGCCAAAGAATTTTTTGCTAATGATTAAAGCCGTAGGAATAGATCCTATCAAATAAGCCAGTATAATTAGTAATGCTTCTTTCATGCTTTGTTTGAAATAATGGAACCAAAACTACAAAAAAAATCAATTCGTTAACATTAAATTAATATTGGAACGAAATTAGGGACGAATACAAGAAATAAGGAGCCAGTTTTCCTTTGATTTGATTTGAATATTTTGAAAATGATGTTGTTCCAATGCATCGTAAATGATTGCTTGATTTTCTTTTAAAATTCCGCTAAAGAGCAATACAGCGCCGGGTTTGGTAGAATGCAACATATTGTTGAGTTCAGCAATAATGACGTTTAAATTGATGTTGGCCAATAAAACATCTGCAGGTTCATTTTCGGTTTTGCAGTGTTCAGAAAGGATGGTTGTAATTTTATGACAATGATTGGCTTCAATATTTTCCAAGGTGTTATCGTAGCACAATTGGTCGTAATCGATGGCTTCAATTTCTTGCGCTCCCAATTTTTCGGCTAAGATGGCTAGAACGCCGGTACCAGTACCATAATCGATTACTTTTTTGCCAGAAAATTGAAGATGGCTCATTTCCTGAACCATTTGAAAAGTGGTGGGATGATGCCCTGTTCCGAAACTCATTTTGGGTGTGATGATAAGGTCGAATGTTGCCTGGTTTTGTTTGGGGTGAAATTCGGCTCTAATGCTTGCGAAAATCTCTTCAGTATGTAGATAAGGCACTTCAATGGGATCGAAACTGCTTTCCCAAATGGCGTTCCAATTTTCGTTTTGAATGATGGATTTGGTGAATGTCAGGTTTTGTTGGGCAGCAAACGCTGTAAAATTCATTTCGTCAAAGTCGGCTTCATTGGCGTAAGCTATTAAGGCGTTTTCTTGCTCGAGAAAGCCATTGAACTGATAGACTTGAAGCCAACCAATGAGTTGGTCGTTGTGCTCGGAGGAGGATGTTGTAAACGTATATGCTAGATGTGCCATAATAAAAAAAGCTGTTACAAATGTACAAATCTGCAACAGCTATGGTGAATGATTTTGTGCGAATTAATTGTTATCTCCTTGAGGTTTTGCTGGTGCTTCTGGTTTTGGCATCAACGCTTTTCTACTCAATTTGAATTTTCCGGTTTTTTGATCAATATCCAACAACTTCACTTTTACTTTATCTCCTTCTTTGAATAATCCATCCATTGATTCCAATCGCTTCCAACTGATTTCGCTGATGTGCAACAAACCTTCTTTTTTAGGTAAGAACTCAACGAAAGCACCGAATTCTTTGATGCTTTTAATGGTTCCTTCATATGCATCTCCAACAACAGGAACGGCAACAATGCCATTTACCCATGCCAAAGCTCTTTCGAGTGCCGCTTTTTCTTTTGCAAAAATGCTCACTTCACCTTGGTTGTTTTTTTCTTCTATGTTGATGGTTGCACCTGTTTCTCTTTGAATTTCTTGTATTACTTTACCACCTGGTCCAATTACCGCACCAATGTATTCTTTATCAATAATCAATTTTACCATTCTTGGTGCATGTGGTTTCACATCTTCTCTTGCTGCGGTTGTACAATTGTACATCGCATCTAAGATGTGCAATCTGCCTTTTTTAGCCTGAGCCAAAGCTTGACGCATCACATCCATACTCAAACCATCTACTTTAATATCCATTTGAACGCCACAAATACCATCGCGCGTTCCTGTTACCTTAAAATCCATATCACCTAAATGATCTTCATCTCCCAAGATATCCGTTAATACGGCAAATTGATCTCCTTTTGTTATTAGGCCCATTGCCACGCCACTTACATGTTTTTTAAGTGGAACACCTGCATCCATCAAAGCCAACGAACCCGCACAAACAGTAGCCATAGAAGAAGAACCATTGCTTTCCAAAATATCACTTACAACTCTTACGGTGTATGGATATTCTCCAGCTGGCATCATTTTTTTCAAAGAACGCATAGCCAAATTTCCGTGACCTACCTCTCTTCTACCAACACCTCTCATCATTTTTACTTCACCGGTGCTAAATGGAGGGAAGTTGTAATGCAAGATAAATTTGCTGTATTCAGATGAATGAGCACTTTCAATTAACAACTCATCTAAAGGTGTACCCAACGTAACAGTGGTAAGGGATTGTGTTTCACCTCTTGTAAATAAAGCCGAACCATGTGGTGTAGGCAACAAATCGATTTCCATTTCTAACTGACGAATATCTTCAGTTCCTCTACCATCCAATCTTTTACGATCGTTTAAGATCATATCTCTTACAACATAGTATTGCAAATCACCAAAATAATGACCAATCAATGCCTTGTCTTCGTCTGGCAATTCTTCTCCTAAAAATGTAACAACTTCTTTTTGTAAAGCTTTGTAAGCGTCGCTTCTTTCGTGTTTTGCTGAAGCAGAAGCAGATATTTCGTACATTCTATCTTTCGCAAATGCTTTTATTTTTTCGTACAAATCCTCGTTTCTATATGGCTTTGTATATTCTCTTTTAGCTGTGATGCCAACTAAATCTCTTAAATCTTCTTGCGCTTTCACTTGTACCCTGATGGCATCGTGTGCCATTTCAAGAGCTTTAATTAAATCTTCTTCCTGACATTCATTGCTCTCTCCTTCAACCATCATGATGTTTTTGTTGGTAGCGGCAATGATAAATTCCAAATCTGAAGCTGCCAATTCGGTTCTAGTTGGGTTTAAAATCATTTCCCCGTTTACTCTGCCGATGCGAACTTCCGAAATGATTTCCATTACCGGAATATCTGAAACTGCCAATGCAGCCGATGCAGCCAAACAAGCCAATGCATCAGGCATCACTTCATCATCTGAAGAAATCAAGGTTACCAAAACTTGAACATCGCATAAATAATCTTCTGGAAACAAAGGACGAAGTGCTCTGTCGATTAATCTAGAAGTTAAAATTTCATAGTCGTTTAAACGTGCTTCTCTTTTGAAAAAAGAGCCTGGAACACGACCTGCAGATGCAAATTTCTCTTGATAGTCGACTGAAAGCGGGAAAAAACTTTGACCAGCTTTTGGTTCTTTGTTGGCAACAACAGTTGCTAAAATGATGCAATTGCCTTGTCTAACGGTAACGGCACCATCAGCTTGACGCGCCATTTTACCCGTTTCGATGGTCACCATACGGCCACCACCTATATCAAATGTTACTGATTTAGATTGTAAAAACGACATGATTGTTTGTTGATTTGATCCAACGATAATGCTTATCGCAAGAGGTTAAAATTAATTATGTACAAAGAACAATTCCCAACAGCAAAAACGGTTGGGAACAATTCATATGACATGCTTGAAAATGAAATTTATTTACGTAGGCCTAATTTTTCAATCAAAGCTCTGTAACCAGATAGGTCATGTTTGCTTAAATAAGTCAATAGACGCTTACGCTTACCAACCATCATCATTAATCCTCTTTGAGAAGAGAAATCTTTTTTGTTTCCTTTTAGATGGTTTGAAATGTGGTTGATGCGCTCTGTGAGCATAGCTACCTGGCCCTCAATTGAACCGGTGTTGGTTGATTTTCCGCCATAAGTTTGAAAAATGGCTACTTTTCTTTCGCTTGTTAAATGAGACATTAGTTTGTTTTTTTTGTAAAACGCTGTGTTTTATTTCTTTTTTAATCGGCGGCAAAGGTAATGATTAGAAATGAAAAATGAGAAGAAATGACAATAAATATTCCGAATCTACATCCAAATACTGCAAATTTGCAACATGAGATGGAGATTTGCTTTAATTGGATGTGGTCGAATTGCCCAAAAACATGCTATTCAAATTAGTCGTGTTGGAGAATTGGTTGCCACTTGCGATATAGATATCACCAAAGCCCAAGCATTGGCTGAGCCCTATAATGCCAAAGCTTATAGCTCCATTTCAACTTTATTGAGCAATGAAAAGGGAATAGATATTTTTTGCATCTGCACACCCAATTATTTACACGCCGAACATGCCATAGGTGCATTGGAATACGGTGCTCACGTGCTTTGCGAAAAACCGCTGGCGATAGTTGCTGTGGATGCAAAAAAAATGATGGAAGCTGCCAATCGAGCTCAAAAAAAATTGTTTGTAGTAAAACAAAATCGGTTTAACCCACCAGTGCAAGCAGTTAAACAATTATTGGATGCCGCGGCATTGGGAAAAATCAGTTCTTTTCAGATCAATTGTTTTTGGAATCGGCCTGCCGAATATTATGCCAACACATGGAGGGGAAAAAAAGCCCTAGACGGTGGGACTCTGTTTACACAATTCAGCCATTTCATTGACTTATTATATTGGCTATTGGGTGATGTTGCACAAACCCAAGCCTTTGTATCCAATACCTTCCTTCCTGAAATTGAATTTGAAGATACAGGTGTTGTTGTTTTTAAAATGACATCCAACGTTGTCGGCACAATGCATTACACCGTCAATGCATTTGAAAAAAACATGGAAGGGTCATTTACAATTTTTGGAGAGAAAGGAACCGTGAAAATTGGTGGCGAATACCTCAACACCATTGCTTACCAAAAATTAGATTCCACACCCATCAGCCTTCCACAGATTCAAAACCAAGCCAATGACTATGGGTTTTATCAAGGCAGCATGAGCAATCACGATAAAGTATATACTCAACTCATTGAAGCCATTGAAAACGATGGCCAATTTCTAGCAAGTGCAGCCGACGGACTAAAAACCATTGAAATCATTGAAATGATTTATGCCAGCGCAAAAAATAAACCCTAAGCTTTAATACCTTTATTCAAATTCATCCTTTGCCAATCATTTATTTCACAGTAACCAACGACCTCAATTACGACCAAAGAATGATTCGTATTTGTGACTCGCTTGTGCGCGCGGGCTATCGGGTTTGCTTAGTTGGCCGAATTACTCGAAAATCCATTCCATTAACAAAACGGGCTTTTCAACAAAAACGTATTTTCTGTTTTTTTCAAAAAGGCATTGGTTTTTATGTTGAATATAATCTACGCTTGTTTTTCTATTTATTGTTTAAAAAAATGGATGCCATTTGCGCCATAGATTTAGACAGCATTTTACCTTGCTTTTGGGTTGCCAAATTAAAAAATAAGATAAAGATTTATGACGCGCATGAATTGTTTTGCGAAATGAAAGAAATTGTATCCAGACCTGTCATTTACAAAATTTGGAAATCGATAGAAAAATACACCTTGCCGCATTTTTCACATTGTTATACCGTCAACCAAATTATAGCCGACGAATTTCAAAAAATGTATGGCATACAAGCAGCAGTTATTCGCAGCATCGCAATAAAAAAAGAACCGGCCCAAATGCCTAATAAAGAACGATTCATTTTATATCAAGGTGCTGTAAATGAAGGCCGATGTTTTGAAACACTGATTCCGGCTATGAAAATGATAGATAGCAAATTGGTTATTTGTGGTGATGGTAATTTTATGCAGCAGGCTAAACAACTGGTTATTGATTACCAGTTGGAACAGCAGGTTATATTCAAAGGCATGTTGGCTCCAGAAGAATTAATAACTTTCACACAAAAAGCATATATCGGCATCACCTTGTTCGACAGTGTAGGCAAAAGCAATTACTATTCCTTAGCCAATCGTTTTTTTGATTATTTACACAATGGAACTCCACAAATTTGCATTAACTTCCCTGTTTATGCCGAACTAAACAAAATGCACGAGGTTGCTGTTATGGTTGATGATGTGAGTGTGCAGGGCTTAGCTAGCGCAATCAATCAACTTCTGCAGGATGAAGCATTGTGGCTTCGATTGCATGAACAATGCACGACAGCAGCTGCCGCTTGGAATTGGCAAAATGAAGAGCAAAAACTAATTGAATTTTATACAAAAATATTTGGATAAGCATTTACATATTGTAACCCATGATGTTCCATGGCCGGCTGATTTCGGAGGGGTTTTCGATCTGTTTTACAAAATCAAAGCGCTGCACCAGGCCGGAATAAAAATCCATTTACATTGCTACACCCATCAACGTTATGAGCAGTCGATGTTAAATCGATATTGTGCTTCTGTTGATTATTATCCGAGGATTAAAAAATTGTCTTTTTTTCAAAATCTCATTCCATACATCGTACAATCTCGAAGAAGCAAAAAATTGTTGGCGAATTTATTGAAAGATGATTATCCAATTTTACTGGAAGGCATGCATTGCACATTTCATTTGTACAATGGCTTGCTCAACAAAAAAAATGTATTTGTTCGTCTGCACAATGTAGAACATCGTTACTACAAAAAATTGTTTTCTCACGAACGAAACTTGCTAAAGAAAACCTATTATTTTATAGAATCTATTTTGTTATTGCGATATGAAAAAAGGATTGTTGCTTCTGCACCTTGTTGGACGGTGAGCAAAACCGACTTGCAATATTTCAAAGAAAAAAAATATGCTGCAAAAGAACTGAACTTCCTTCCCGTTTTTATTCCTTGGAATGAAATTCATAGT
>CAIQHJ010000051.1 GCA_903871575.1 uncultured Bacteroidota bacterium | reverse complement strand
TATTTTTAAATATTTTTTTTGCTTTGTAGTATATGTACTACAAAGACATCGCATAAATGCAATGATTGTTGGTTCAAAAAAACAGATGTAGATTAGTTTTTAAATAAAGAAATGACTGTTGCCATTTTTTGTTTCAGCTCTTTGCGGTGTACGATGAAATCTAAAAAACCATGTTCCAATAGGAACTCACTCCGCTGAAATCCAGGAGGTAAGTCTTTTTTTATGGTTTCTTTGATCACGCGTGGTCCTGCAAACCCAATCAATGCATTGGGCTCACCGCAAATGATGTCGCCCAACATAGCAAAAGATGCGGTTGTTCCACCAAATGTGGGATCGGTACACAAAGAAATATAAGGAATTTTGGCATCGCTTAACTGCGATAATTTTCCAGAGGTTTTTGCCAATTGCATCAACGAAAATGCACTTTCCATCATCCTAGCCCCACCACTTTTGTTGATAATCATAAATGGAATGCGATGTGCTATACAATAATCACAAGCCCTTGAAATTTTTTCTCCCATTACACTACCCAAACTGCCACCTATAAATTCAAAATCCATACAAGCAACAACCAAGTCTAAACCCATTACTTTTCCATGAGCAACGGTTATTGAGTCGTGTATTTCGGTTTTGGCGTAGGTTTCTTCTAATCGCTTATCGTATGGTTTTAAGTCAACAAAACCGAGAAAATCTTTAGAAACAACATTCGCAAATAGTTCAGTGAATGCAGCATCATCAAAAAGAATATCAAAATATTCATCACTGCCAATTCTATGGTGATGATCGCAATTTGGACAAACGTAATTGTTTTCTGATAAATCGGAAACGGTGCAAATATGATTGCATTCTGGGCACTTTGCCCATAAACCTTCTGGTGCGTCTTTCTTATCTTTTGTTGATGTAAGTATGCCTTTCTTCTTGCGCTTAAACCAAGAGTTGTTTTCATTCAAATGGTCTGCATCTTCACCGGCAATTTTTGCATCAAAGTCCTCTTCTCTTATCATTGGTTTGTAGGTTTTGGTATCTAAAAATTAAGCAATCGTAATGGTTTCATCCAAATACACATCCTGAATACCTTTTAATAATTCGATGCCTTCGTTCATTGGTTTTTGGAATGCTTTACGACCTAAGATAAGTCCCATGCCACCTGCACGCTTATTGATTACCGCTGTTGTTATTGATTCTGCCATGTCTGATGCACCTTTACTTTCTCCGCCACTGTTGATCAAACCAACTCTTCCCATGTAGCAATTTGCTACTTGATATCTGGTTAAATCAATCGGATGATCGGTTGTTAATTCGCTATAAACCAAAGGCGATGTTTTGCCATGTTTGGTTGCCAAATATCCACCATTGTTGGTTGGCATTTTTTGCTTAATGATGTCTGCTTGAATGGTTACACCCAAATGATTTGCTTGTCCCGACAAATCTGCTGATGTATGATAATCTACGCCATCCACTTTAAATCCGTTGTTACGGGTATAGCACCAAAGTACTGTTGCCATGCCCAACTCATGCGCCATTTCAAATGCGGTTGCTACTTCTTGTAGTTGACGTGTGCTATTTTCACTTCCCCAATAAATGGTGGCTCCAACCGATGTTGCACCCATGTTCCAAGCCGATTTAATTTGTCCAAACATTACCTGATCAAAACGATTGGGCAAACTTAAAAATTCATTGTGATTGATTTTTACCATCATTGGAATGCGGTGAGCATATTTGCGACTGATACTTCCCAATACACCAAATGTAGAGGCAACACCATTACATCCTCCTTCAATGGCCAATTTCACAATATTTTCAGGATCAAAATAAATAGGGTTTGGTGCAAAAGAAGCACCTGCACTATGTTCGATGCCTTGATCAACCGGAAGAATAGAAACATAACCTGTTCCTCCTAATCTTCCGTGGTTTAATAATCCTTGTATACTATTTAAAGTTTGATTGCTTCTGTTGCTATTCATCCAATTGTTCTCAACGTGGTTGGGAGATGGAAGGTGGATTTGATTTTTTGAAATTTTTGTACACTGATGATTTAACAAATAGTCGGCGTCTTTACCGAGTATGTCAATAATGTTTGTAGCCATTTTTTTTGTTTTTGCAAAAATAAGAAACTCATTTGTTTTTTCAAGCATGTTTATCTACGATGATTTGCAGCAATGCATTAAAATAGGCAGGCGATTGTAATAGATGACTCCCATACCAACTGAATTTTTCTCCATCCACTAATACAATGGGTATGTTTTGGAAATATTGATTAAGCTCCTGTATATGTTTATTCGAAAAAGGGTAGGGCTCACTTGATAAAAAAATAACATCCGGTTTTGCAGAAGCAATCTCAGTGATGCTTACTTCTGGATATCGATTGCAGTTATCAAAAGCATTTTTATATCCAGCCGTTTGCAACATATCATGAATAAAAGTATCCTTTCCTACTGTCATAAATGGATCCTTCCAAATCAAATAGCAAACACGCAATAGATTTTCTAATTGTTTTAATTGTTCAAATTGAGTATGTATGTCTTCAATTAAATTTAATGCGGCTTGTTCTTTTTTAACGAGATGCCCAAGATCTTGAATCATGTCTAATGCACCAGATAAATCATTTACATCGGTCACCCAAACCGGGAAATCTTTGGCAAGCAGTTCAACCTGTGATTGTACGTTTTCTTCTTTGTTGGCGATGATCAAATCGGGTTGAAGCGAAATGATTTTAGGGATGTTGATGTTTTTAGTTCCGCCAATTTTTTCTTTTTCTGTGTGCCAGTCAGTAGGATGTATGCAAAATTTGGTGATGCCAACAACTTCGTTTGTCAATTCCCAATGTGCCAATAATGCTGTTTGCGAAGGAACCAAAGAAATGATGCGTTTTGGTTTTTGGTTAAGATCGGCAGTCTGTTTTAGAATCATATTTAAAAGTAATCAATTGTTGTACATGAAAAATCCCGCATTGCTGCGGGATTCAATTTTTTCGCTTGTTGGTTTTTCAGGATTGAATGTTTTCCTGGTGCACAGCGAGGTAGAATTTTTCTACAGGGTTTGGATCGTTTGGTTTTCGTTGCCATCATCGCTGTATTGGGCAGCATAGGCAGGAAATTGGATTTTGGTTTTTCATCATCACTTTTTCAAGCGATGTTGATTTGGATTTGG
>CAIQHJ010000050.1 GCA_903871575.1 uncultured Bacteroidota bacterium | reverse complement strand
GTACAATTTTTTTTGTTCGGCATGCATCAATATAGAAATTGTTGTAGCTTCTCAAAGTTCTTTTGGCGGGTTGCAGATTGAATGTTAAACCAATCAATAATTGCCCAAATACCAAAACCACCGCAGGTTAATAATTTCCCAATTCCGATGCCGGTATCGCCAATATAAAAACGATCAATTCCATATACTCCTAAAAAAATAGAAAGAATTAAACTGGTTAGAGGGTCTTTTAAAGGAATGGATTGAATCAAAACCCATTTGGAATCATCCATCAACAATAATCTTTCTCTGATTTGTGCAATGTGATGGCTTTCAAAATACTTTCCGTAAGACATGATAAACATATCTGCTTTTAGTGCGTCCATTTGTTTTAAACCCTACTCGTTTGGCTTTTCGGTTTTCGCCCCTGCATGTATTTACTTTTGCAGGATAAGTATTAACACAACAACAGTTGATGTTATTGAAAATCAATTTAGCAAATTTAATTCAATTGAATAAAAAAAAGCCAACCCTTGATGGTTGGCTTAATGCGAGAAAATAGTTCGTTGTAAACTAAAAAGTTGTAGAACCATTTGCTTGGTAAGTGTATCTGAAACTATAATATCTTGAATCAAACGCTTTGATGCTGTCTGACGCTGTTGTCGACGGAGTTACGTTGCCTTTGTAATAATGTAAAATTTCTACTTTGGCATATTTTCCGGTAGCTGTTCTGATTACCAATACTCTTCCTGGAATTGCAGAAACAATATTGTTTGGGCCATCATAATTGTACCATCCTTTACCAGATCCTTTTGTGATGGCATACGATGCGGCATTGTCAGTTCTGAATGTAGAATCTGTTGGCACTTGCGTAAATGCATCAAATGTTCCAGTATAAACAAAAGCGCCGCCGTTTCCTGGGCCACTCGTTCCACAATTTACTTTTATTGTTGTGCCACCAAATGCAAGGTCCCAATTGTTGTTTGATGTATCTGCATTTACAACAATTTGATTTGTGGCTACATTAAAATAAGTAAACTTCCCAGCTCCGTAAGGCCCTGTTGCACCTATAGCAACGATGGTGTCTGCAGGTAAATTCTTAACGGTTACAACATTGCCATTTACAGAAACATTGTAAGCATTGGGATTGGCTGTTGGAAGAATTACATCATCTTTACAAGCGATAAAAAACACAGCAGTCGCTACCGCCAGTGTTGCCATTTTTAGATTCATCTTTTTCATTTTTTGAGTGTTTAAATTTTATTGAATATTGAAATTGATTCCAGTGTATATCATTCTGCCTTGTACATTGGGCAAATAATTTGCATCACGATAATTGATGATGTTGTCCATCCCACCAAATACAGTTACGCCATTTTTCCATTTTTTTCCCATGCTGCAATTTGCAAGCACAAAGCCATTGGCATGTTCATCGTGCGTATTGTAAACGCCATTTCCATCACTATCTGCAACGTACCAACTTGAGCGATAATTCAAACGCATTGTAGCATAGAGGCCATTCAATTTTTCATAAGTAATTTTTACATTGCCCATGTGTTTGCTTCTATTCGCTAAGCCAATGTATTCGGCTTTTTGTAATAGCCTGCTTGTGCCATCTGCATTTCTAGTATAAACATTTCCATTTCTAATATTGGTAAGGTCGTCTTTATCTGCTGTCTGTAAATATTGATAGCCCATGGATAGCGATAATAAAGGATTTAATTTCCAGTTAATAGATAACTCACCACCTTGTGTATACGCTTTTTTATGTTGATGTAACTATAAATTTGAGCGCCATTCGTTTTGGTAGCCACATGTCTGGCGTCTATCAATCCATTGATATCATTTCTAAAAACGTTAATGGTTGTGCTGATGTTTTTATGCAATTGCATGTTAGCGCCCATATTTATGCCGGTAGAAAACTCAGGAGTCAATGCGGTGAGTTTAGAAAAATCTGCTTTGATTTCACTGATTTGACCCAATACTTGCATTTGATTGATGATGTTGATGGCGTCGATTGCGCCAAATACAGAATATCCTCCTGCAGCATTATTGGTAAAATTCAAATACAATTGTCTAAAATCAGGCGCCTTGAAACCTCTTCCTATAGATGCAGTAAATGCAATTTTTTTGGAGGCATTGTATCGAACAGCCAATTTGGGACTGAGTGCAGCGGCGAATAAGGAGTTGTAATCGTAACGGACACCTGCAATCACAATCCATTTCTTTTTGTAGAGCCACTCCGTTTGAAGATAGCCATATAGAATTCTATTTCGTTTGGTATTTTCAACATAATCATAGCGCGTCGATTTTGCTTCATCAATTGAATAACCGCCACCAACACTTAATCGATTATTGCCCAGTTGAAAATCTGTTTGGTTTTCTATTCGATAGAAATGTTGCTTAAATATGTCGATATAACTACTATCCTTGGCATCGTTAAAATAGAGTTTTTGAGAACCATCATAAATGGTTGCATATAATTTGGTGGTGTTTTTTATATGTTGACGAATCTGATAACCAATGCTAGGATTAAAATTATAATCCAGATTTGCTTCTCGGCCGGTTGTTTTGCTGATGCTGCCATTGTTGGTAACTTCAAAATCTTGTTTTATATAATCATATCCATTGCGAAATGTACATTGGAATGTTAGTTTGTCATTGAATTGATGATGGAGTTGTAAGAGTTGAGATAAGCGCCAAATAGGTTGAGGGATTCTTTTGGTTGTGTATGGTCTAAAACTCACGCCATCTATGTAATAAGCGTTTGACGAAAATTGAATGGATGTGTTCTTGAATTTTCTGGAAATACTAAAATTCAAATCAATATTTTTGAAGGCACTGGACTGTGTTGGAAAAACCCATCCTTTATCTGGGTTGCCAAACCCATATCTTACACCAAATGAGGTTTCTTTTTTATTGATGTCGTTGGTAATGATGTTTATAACGCCAGCCATTGCTTCGGAGCCATACAAACTCGAAGAAGGGCCTTTTACAATTTCGATTTTTTTGATATTGCTGATGTTGATTCTATTGGCATCCAACACGCCAGCTGTTCTGCCAACCAGTGGTTCGCCATTTAGCAAAATGAGTGTGTAGTCGGGGTTGAGACCTTGCATTTGAATGCCTGCACCAAAACCATTGGTGATAAAAATACCTGCTTGTTCTTGTAGAATATCTTTTAATCGCAAGGTGCCAGCTTGAGTGATGGTTGATTTTGAAATGATTGCAAATGGAACGGCGATGTTGCTGAGCGAATTAGCAGTTTTGGTAGAAGTAACCACAACTTCTTCTAAGGGTTTTATGGTATCAAAGGAGGCTTGCTGTTGGGCATAGCCGCTGACTACAAAAAAGGAGAATAGAATAAAATAAAATACGGTTGCCTTCATAATCTAATGGATGGCAAAATTGGTGCGCAGCAGTGTAAGATTTATCATGCAATTGTCATCATTAATCAAAGCGATAAATCATGACAAATTGATGACAAAAAAATAGCCATTCAAGAAAGAATGGCTATCCATGTATTGTTTAAGGAAATGTTTTTAGCCGCTTATTCTAACGGAGGTACCGTTGATGGTTACTGTATACATTTTAAGTGCACTCGAAGCGGGGCCGTTGGTTACATTTCCGGATGTTCCAAAAGCAGCGCCATGACGAGGACAGTAAAATTGGTTGTTGTTGCTTTGGTATTGTACAGCCGCACCTTCATGTGTACAAGCTTGACTCACCGCAACAATATTTCCGGTTGTAATTTTGGCAATGATTACGCCATTTAAATAAACATAACCGCCAGGTGCATTTAAAGCTGCATATGCAGGCTCAGTAAGGTCGATTGTGAAATCAACGGTTG
>CAIQHJ010000049.1 GCA_903871575.1 uncultured Bacteroidota bacterium | reverse complement strand
GCCTTTCAATTCTTTCACTGGTCTCACAACTGCAGCTGCATAATCGCGAATATATAACTGAGCAATTTCTTCGCCTGTTTTGCTTCCTGTGTTTATTACTGTAACGCTTACCGTTAGTTTATCGGTAGATTTTATTTTGGAAGCCGAACACTTGATGTTCTTATACTGAAAGCTGGTATAACTCAATCCATAACCAAATGGATACAATGCTTCTCTCGGAATATCGCGATAGCGACTATACCAATTGCCTGCCGGATCATCTGTTGTTGGTCTTCCGGTATTGAAATGATTATAATACACCGGTATTTGACCAACGGCATATGGAAAGCTCATGACTGTTTTTGCTGTTGGTGTTTTGTCGCCACTAAGAATATCTGCAATGGCATTCCCATGTTCGGTGCCCAATATCCAGCATTGCAACATGGCATCTGTTAATGGCTCAGCTTCTGTTAACACCAAAGGTCTTCCGCTCGAAACCAACGTTACTATGGGTTTGCCCAATTTACGCAACGCTTTCAACAAGGTTATTTGTCCGGCCGAAATTTGCGGATAAGCCAAAGCCCTGTCTTCTCCTGCCATTTTTCCGCTGATGCCGATATTTACAACAATCACATCTGCAATTGTTGAAGCTATCGTTGCCGATTTAATCAATGAATCATTGGTTGTGTTGTCTGAAAGATATCCCGGCGCATATGCCATGAGGTTAGGAAAGGTAGATTTCAATCCTTCTAATACAGAAACAGCATCATTCGCATTTCCTTGTGCTACCCAAAAATCAAACATATCTGCTTTACTATCGGCATACAAACCAATCAAAGCTATTTTGGTGTCCTTTTTTAGTGGTAAAATATTGTTGTTGTTTTTCAACAACACAATGGATCCGGCTGCAGCTGTTCGTGCAATATTGCGGTTATCTGCTGTGAATAAATTTGTCTTCTCTCTTTCTTCATTCGAGAATTTAAAAGGATCTTCAAACAATCCCAACTTAAATTTGAAAAATAAAATTTTACCTACAACCTCATCTACTTCCTGCATGCTGATTTTTCCTTCTTTCACCAACTCGGGCAAATACTTAACCGTCAACTTCGACTCCATATCCATCATACTTCCGGCTTTAAATGCTTTCAAGGCTGCATCCTTATCATCTCTTGCATATCCATGCCAAATCATTTCTTTAAATGAACCCCAATCGCTCACCAAAAATCCTTTGAAGCCCCATCTTTTTTTAAGGATGTCGTTGATTAAATAGTTATTGCCACTCGCTGGAATACCTTCATACACATTAAATGCATTCATCACCGATGCAGCGCCTGCATCTACTGCTGCTTTGTATGATGGTAAATATTTATTCCACAATTGCACGCGCGAAAAATCAACGGTATTGTATTCTCTACCGCCTTCCACTGCACCATATCCTGCAAAATGTTTTACACATGAAAGTATATGGTTGTTGTCTTTCAAACTGCCCTGAAAACCTTTCACTCTAGCTGCAGATACCAAGGCTGCGTAATATGGGTCTTCTCCTGCGCCTTCCATCACCCTTCCCCAACGTGGGTCGTTGCTGATGTCGCACATCGGGGCAAATGTCCAATGCACACCTGCAGAAGCAGCCTCTTTTGCGGCAACACCACTGTTTTTTTCTATTTGTGATAAATTCCAACTGCAAGCTTCTGCCAATGGAATAGGGAAAATGGTTTTATACCCATGAATCACGTCGTAGCCAAATATCAACGGAATTTTCAACCGGCTTTGCATGGCCACTTCTTGTATGGCACGCGTGTCTGTTGCACCCAACACATTCAATAATGAACCCATTTTACCTTCTTTTACCAATTGCATTTTTTCCTTTTGGCCATTGTCATTCAATGCTGGCCCTGTAAATGCACCACCTGATAATTGATTCAATTGCCCGGCCTTCTCTTCGATGGTCATGCGCGACAACAAATCCTTCACACGATTTTCTATTGACAATTTCACATCAAGATATGGAACTGATTTTTGAGCTTGCACATTTGCTGCCAAAAACATCACTACAATGAACATCCATTTTTTCATAACAACCATTTATTTTTAAAAAATTATTTCAGATCTATTTGTTGCATTACCTGCAATTTTTCTGCGTATACGCTTAAACGTAATATGGCGAAATCATCCAATAAACGATCACACCCGTAACCGCTACATAAAACCAAATGGGCCAGGTAATTCTGGTCAGCTTTTTGTGCGCTTCATATTCTCCTATCAATGCGCGATAAGCGGTAAATAAGATGAAGGGCAAAATGATACCTGCCAATGGAATATGGGTAAACAAGATAACATAATAAACCGTTTTTATCATCCCTGTTCCTCCAAATTTTGTTTCGTCTGTTAGAAGATGATGGGCGATATAACTCAATAAAAACAATACAGAAAGCACGATTGCGATAAGCATCATCCGCTTATGCATCTTGTAATTTTTTTGCTTTGCATAAATCAATCCTGCTATTAATAAAACAGCAACCGAAGAATTGATAGAAGCACTCAATGCTGCAAACAAGTGTGGATTAAATGGGAGTGGTACATCCAGTTTTACTTTGCTTAGAACGACAACAGCTGCAAATACAATAAACGATACTGCATATATTAACAACTTTGCTTTTTTATCGTTTTTCTTAAATGTTGGAGTAATCATTATTTTTATTTTTAAATCTACTTAATAAACTAACAACCAAGATGGTTAGGCCAATACCAATGAAAATAACGGGCAAATAAGGAATAAACTCTCTTAAAATAGAAGGGCTTTTTTTGTCTTTCTCCAGCATCAACGTTGGAATATCCATTGCCAGTCTTGCCATTTTAACCGTGTCAAATCCATTATACCATCCTCTTACAATTCTGTTGGTATCCAATAAAATGAAGTTTTCTGTATGTATGAATGCAGTATCTATTTCGGTATCTACAACACTCGCTTTTAAATCTTGAAATGCAAAATCATAAATGGCTTTTTTATCGCCGGTTACAAACCACCAACTGTCGTGATTTACATGAAACCGGTCGGCAAATGCTCTGAGCTGGGGAACACTATCATGTTCTGGATCGGCGGTGATGCTAATGAATTGAACAATATCTGGATTTTGTTGGAAAGATTCTTGTAGTTTTTTCATAGACCTTGCAAGCCCTGGACAAATAGATGGGCAACGGGTAAAGAAAAAATCGATTACAATTATTTTACCATGCAAATCATCAAGGGTAACTTTTTTTCCCAACTGATTGGTGAATTGCATGTTTTTTACTTTGTGCCAAATGGTATCGTTTACAGATTTTCCTCTTTTGTTGATTACTTCCACTGAATCGTAAAAATAATGCCTTGGCATATGAACTGCATCTTTGCTGTAATACTTCACAATCCAGTAGCCAGCCAAAGGCATGACAACAACTAGCATTAATGTTATGATGATTTTTTTATTCACTGGCTGATTAAGTTACTACAAAATTTTATGGAAATTGTTTTATCTATCAAAAAAAACCACCGTTTACATTGGGCAAACGATGGTTTAATATTTTTACGTTGAGTATTTATTAATGATGAGCAGCTTCTGTTTCTTTTTGAACTTGCTCCATTTTGTTGGGGCTGCTTCCAGCGTTGGTGTTTCTCAAATTTTTCCAACTGTTTCCATCAGCCAAAAACGCGATAATAAACCACACAAACAATACCAATGGAACGATGATTGTCATGATAAAATTTCTAATCTCATCTCCCAAGTGCATGAAAACAGATACGATATAATATGCTTTTGCCAAAGTCAACAATGCGATTACAATTTTGGTTGACAAACCAACGGTGTTGCTAATTTTTCCGGTTTGTAAATATAGAAAGTAACCCAAGGCCAATTCTACAATTGTGAGTATAGATAACACCCAAAATATTTTCCAAATTTTTCCTGTTCCGCCAGAATGTTCTGGTTGAAAAGTAATTTCAGGATTGTCAAAATGCTGTGCCGACATAATTATAATAATTTAAAGTATGAAACGAATGAATGATTAAACCAGATAAAAGCAAAGGAATACGAATACCCATACCAAATCTACAAAGTGCCAGTAGAGACCTGCTTTTTCAATCATTTCATAATGACCTCTTTGTTCGAAGTGACCCAATTTGGTTTTAAGATACATCACGATGTTGATGACAACCCCGCTAAATACGTGGAAACCATGGAAACCTGTGATACCAAAGAAATATCCTCCGAAAGCAATTGGACCTGTATGTGTAGCGTGTAAACCTGAAGCTGATATTTGCTCTATCAATTGTTGATTCGTTAAAGCAGTTGCGGTATGATGTCCAGCTGCTTCTGTTCCATGATGTAGGGTAGATGCGATGGCCACCAACTGTTCGTGTGATGTTTTTTGTAAAGCCGCCATCATTTCTGTATGAGATAGATCGGCACCCCAAGGATTCATTTTTACTGTTGTAGGTAAAACGCTCAATGTACCATCGCTCAGCATCGCCACATGTTCGCCTGTTAATAAATGCGTCCACTCCCAAGCCTGACAACCCAAGAACGCCGCACCACCAATGATGGTCATAATCATATATTTTTCCACTCCTTTCTTGTTCATGTGGTGTCCTTCATGAACCGCCAATACCATGGTTACAGAACTAAAGATCAAGATGAATGTCATTAAACTTACGAAAGCCAAAGGCAAGTTAGCATGACCAGCGAAAGGGAACGAGTTGAACACATGGTTTGGATCTGCCCAATGGTTTACGCTAAAGCGGATGGTGCCATAACTGATTAGAAACGCTCCAAATGTAAACGCATCACTCATCAAAAAGTACCACATCATTACTTTACCATAACTAACATTAAACGGACTCTTACCGCCGCTCCACCATTTTGTTCCTGCAGGAATTGTTGTTGATCCCATGATTACTTTTTATTTTATATAAAATCAAAAAACAAAAATTGATTTTGTCTTTTTAAATTTTCAATGTTAACTACCTGATCATAATTAAAAATATGAGCAAGTATAGCCAGAGTAAATCTACAAAATGCCAATAGGTACAAATTAAATCCACTGGCACGATGCTATAATTCCTGGTTTTTTTACTAAACGCTTTTAAGGACATCACAATCAACGCTACTACGCCGCCTAAAATGTGCAAACCGTGTAAACCAACAATGACATACAAGAAAGAAAACGATACGTTTGCTTGCAATGTCATGCCCATTTGCCAAAATTCCTTAAATCCAATGAACTGTAAAACCACAAAAAGAACGCCGAGCAACATGGTTGCTGCCATCCATTTTCTATATTTCCCCATCATTCTTTCTTTGAAACACTTTGCAGAAAGATGAATGGTTAAACTACTCAACAAAATAACAATTGTACTGTACCAAAAAGCTATTGGCAATTCATAGCTTACCCAACCCGACTGATTGCGTTTTACGATGTATG
This sequence comes from uncultured Bacteroidota bacterium, assembly GCA_903871575.1. Classification (GTDB taxonomy): domain Bacteria; phylum Bacteroidota; class Bacteroidia; order Chitinophagales; family Chitinophagaceae; genus Ferruginibacter. The sequence continues at coordinate 18,265 of CAIQHJ010000049.1, read as the reverse complement.
CGCTGGTTAACCCGGCAAACATCATCACAATACTGCCTATTCCAACCCATAAAGTAAATTTATGGGGATGAATTTTATTTTTTGGTTTGATCACCTCTGTTTCCATACCTCAAAAATTGCCTTTAATTTTTTAAACGAATTAATTACACCCGCACTTTATCTGCATATAAACTCAGAAAAACAATCATTAAATAAAAATAAGAACTGAACATTACTTTTCTTGCTGCGGGTATATCCATTTTCAACAACAACAATACGCTTACATATACCATATACAAGTTACAGCCCAATAAAATCCACATACTTATTTCGCCGCTGATGTGATATAAGAACGGTAAAATTCCTACGGGTATCATCAAAGCGCTATACATTATACCTTGGATGGCGGTAAATTTTGTTGGCCCTTTTTCACTGGGCAACAATTTAAAACCGGCTGTGCTGTAATCTTTGTGAGCAACCCAGGCAATAGCCCAGAAATGCGGGAATTGCCACAAGAATTGAATTGCAAATAAAATCCAACCGCCCGTCCAATTGTTGTCGTTTCCTTCTCCGAAACTAGCAACCCATCCTATCAAACAAGGCAATGCTCCGGGAATGGCACCAACCAAAACAGCAATGGAATTCACTTTTTTCAATGGTGTATACACAAAACCATACAATACCAAACTTAACAAACTTAGCCATGCGGCTTCGCTGCTAAAAGTAGAAAGTATGTAAATGCCGAGCGCCGCCGTTATGCCTGTAAAAACCCAAGCTTCCGATGCAGACATTCTACCACTCGAAACAGGCCTGCTTGCTGTGCGCTTCATCAAAGCATCGGTATCTTTTTCCAATATTTGATTAATCGCATTAGCCGCACCTGTAACCAACATGCCGCCTACAAAAAGTAAAAGAACTTGAATCAGATTAAATCTGATATTGGGTGCCAGCAGGTAACTAATTACCGTACTAAAAACAACCATAAAGCTTAAAGTGAACTTTATCAATGAAAAATAATCCTTCACTTTACTTGCCAATGCAAATGAATTTGAATTGGATATGGCTTTTTTATCCTGCACTTAATTTTTTTAATGTTTGCTTTCATCCGCTCCCACTGGAACATCTTGTGGAATAAAATCCACACCATCTTTACCATAATCATATGGCCAACGATGAACCTCAGGAATATCTCCTTCCCAGTTTCCGTGACCTGGACGAATTGGTGTAGTCCACTCCAATGTGTTTGCTTCCCATGGATTCATTGTGGTTACCTTTCTTCCTTTCCAGATGCTATAGAAAAAGTTGATTACGAATAATATTTGTACTGCAAATACAATCATCGCTATTAAGCTGATGAATTGATTTAAACCACCAAACATTTTGAATGATTCCCAATTTGAGAAATCGTAGTAACGACGTGGCATACCTGCCAAACCTTCGTAATGCATTGGCCAGAAAATTAAATAAGAACCAATCAACGTTACCCAGAAATGGATATATGCCAAGGTGTTGTTTAAATATCTGCCAAACATTTTTGGATACCAATGATAAACGCCGGCAAACATTCCAAAGAATGATGCCACACCCATTACAATATGGAAATGCGCAATTACGAAATACGTATCATGTAAATGAATATCCAATGCAGAGTTTCCAAGGAAAATACCGGTTAAACCGCCACTGATGAACAAGCTCACAAATCCAATTGCAAACAACATACCTGGCGTAAAACGAATGTTTCCTTTCCATAATGTGGTTAACCAGTTAAATACTTTGATGGCTGATGGAACGGCAATCAGCAAAGTAAGCAATACGAATACAGATCCAAGGAATGGATTCAATCCGGTTACAAACATGTGATGCGCCCAAACCAAAAATGCCAAAATACAAATTGCAAACAACGAACCAATCATAGCCATATAACCGAAGATAGGTTTGCGGCTGTTTACCGATAATATTTCTGAAGACATACCCATTGCTGGTAGCAAGATGATGTATACTTCTGGATGTCCAAGGAACCAGAACAAATGCTGGAATAGAATGGCGCTTCCGCCTTCGTTTGGTAATATTTTTCCAGCTACTACAATATCACTTAAGTAAAAACTTGTGCCTAAGTTTCTATCAAACAACAACAAAATTGCGCCTGATAACAATACTGGGAAAGACAACACGCCCAAAACTGCAGTGAAGAACAACGCCCAAATGCTTAACGGCATACGAGTCATGCTCATGCCTTTGGTACGCATATTTAAAATGGTGGTGATGTAATTCAAACCGCCCAATAATGATGAAACGATGAACATGGCCATACTTACCAACCACAAATCCATACCAATTTTACTTCCCGATGATGCTTCTCCTAATGCGCTCAATGGCGGATAAACTGTCCAACCTCCACTCGCTGGTCCGGTTTGAACAAATAAAGACGACATCATGATAACAGAAGCCAAAAAGAAAAACCAATAACTCAACATATTCAACATCGGCGACGCCATATCTCTTGCACCGATTTGCAATGGAATTAAGAAATTGGCGAATGTTCCGCTCAAACCTGCTGTTAATACAAAGAAAACCAAGATGGTTCCGTGCATGGTTACCAACGCATAATAAAATTCTGGTTGCAATTTTCCACCTTTTGCCCAATGGCCTAAGAAATCTTCCAAAAATGGAAAAGTAGCTTCTGGGTAGCCCAGTTGTAACCTGAAAATTACAGAGAATAATCCTCCGATAATTGCCCAGATAATTCCGGTAACCAAGAACTGTTTCGCAATCGTTTTATGATCTTGACTGAACACATATTTGCTAATAAATGAGTCGTGGTGCTCATGATGTCCATGATCGTGCGTTGCGTGATGTGCGGATGTTTCGTGTAGTGTTACTGTGCTCATAGTATATATGATTAATTTCTTTTGTTATTATTGAGGCATTGCTTGTGCAATTGGTGCTGATGCAGTATCAGTCGTTGCCTTTTGATTTGATGGATCTTTTTTTGGGAAAAAAGTAAAATATTCTGGTTTTTGTGATGCCAACCATTTGTTGTATTCTTCTTCTGTTTCCACTACGATTACACCTCTCATAGAAAAATGCCCTTGTCCACACATTTGGTCACAACTGATTTCGTACACAAAATTGGGATTGCCGGTTCTTTTTTTCATTTGCTCGGTCGTGTATTGCGGCGTAAACCACATGGTTGTAGGAATACCTGGTACAGCATCCATTTTCATTCTGAAATGCGACAATCCAACGTCATGAATTACATCCATTGCATTGATAACCAATTTCACTGGTCTGTTTACGGGCAAGTGCATTTCTGTTGTATGTAAATCATCCCAACTTTCTTCTGCTTCAAAATCTACACCCAACGTATTACCTGCAGGTTGGTTATAAAGTTTATAATTTTTGTTGCCTAATTTTCCGTCTTTACCAGGATAGCGCATATCCCAAGCAAATTGGTGACCTGTAATTTCTACAACAACGGCATCTTTTGGTGCATCGCTGGTTACTTTAAACCAAAACTTCAAACCAAACACAACCAATACGGTTAAAAATATGGCAGGAACGGTTGTCCATAATAACTCCAATTTGTTGTTGTGTGGGAAAAAAAATGCTTTTTGTCCGTCTTTCTCTTGGTATTTAAATGCGAACCAAAACAACAATACTTGGGTAATGACAAATACGACGCCTGTAACACCGATGGTTATATAAAGCATCAAGTCAATTTTCTCACCTTCAACAGATGCAGAACCTTGAGGAAACAATGTTTTACTGTAGTATAATTCATTACAATACCATGCGCCAAACAAGCCCAACACTAAAAATGCAATCATCAAAAATGCATTGATTCTGTTGTTTTGCTTACGCGATTTGTCTTCGCCTTTAAGCACACTTACATATTCACTTGCTTTCGCAATTTGAAAAATCACCACAAAAATCATTGCAACTATGGCAACTAAATAAAACTCCTTCATTTGTAAAAATTTTTTTGCTTCAACAAATCGGTCTAGATTTTTAAAGCTATTTTTTATTAAAAATCTTTATTCTGCATTCAATAACTAAACACTATGTATGGTGAATCATACTTTCTTTTAAGAAAGGATGGTTCTTCATCAACAAAGAATTAGCTGATAAATATTTGCCTACGCCCCACATAATCAATCCAATAAACAACATTGGCACACCCAATTCAAATAATGTCATTTTAGGATTGGCTTTAACCGTTCCTGGCATTACCATTTGATAAAAATCTATCCAATGTCCAAAGATGATGAGCACACCCATTATTACCAACAACGTCCAGTTTCTTTTTGCTCCTCTCTTCATTAGAATTAACAACGGACATAAAAAGTTCAAAATCAAATTCAAGAAGAAAAGGAAATGATAAGGACCAGATTTTCCGGCTGTACCAATTCTTTCGATGAAATATTTGGTTTCCTCTGGTTGATTGCTATACCAAATCAACATGTATTGAGAGAACCACAAATATGTCCAAAAAACAGAGAATGCAAACATGAATTTACCTACGTCGTGTAAATGCTCTTCTGTAACGTATTCCAATTTGCCTTTGTTTTTAAGATACACGACGTAAATTGCTACCAACGACATACCCGATACAAATGTGCTTGCAAAAGTGTACCAACTGTACATGGTACTATACCAATGTGCGTCGATGCTCATCAACCACAACCATGGAATGGTAGATGCTACAGACAAACCGAAGAACACACAATATAAAGATGCCCAAACGGTATTTTTAAAAATCCATTTTTTTGCAGTTGGTTGATCCATTTGACCGTTTTTATCCGAGTCTAAGCTGAGGCTGCGCATCTTACGGCCCAAGAACCACCACATGAAAATGCTGATTGCCGACCAAATGGTAAAGAAAGTTGGATTTAAAAATCCTTTTTTACCGTTTAAGATTGGATCGTTCTTCACCGCTTCCGCATCTAACCAATGGAAAATATCTGTTCTTCCGCCCCAAATAATGCCCATCAATACTAAAAAAGTTACAATCCCTAAAATTGGAACTACACTCGAAATAGCTTCTGGTACTCTTCTCAATGCGACTTGCCATCCGCCCATTGCCATGGTGGTTACGCAAATAAAGAACATAGAAGCGTTTACCAACAACAACCAAAACACGCTGTTTTGCAACATTACAGCCCAAAAACGAGTGGCATTGCTAGCGGTTTCGTGTTCTCCATGTCCATGTGCTACTGGTGCAAATGGATGAAACATAATAAAACCGTACAACACTGCTATTGCTCCTGCTCCAATTAATCCCCATGTCCACTTTTTGTAGTTGTTCGGCAATTCAAATTGATGATTCATCTCAATAAACTTTATTTTTTATAAACATCCAACGCTTGGTTGAATTGGTTTTTTGTTATATTAATCGGTTCTGTTGTTATATTTTCTTAGTGGTATCGCTCACTGCTGCTGCTGCTTCTGTTGCTGGTTTTGGTTGTAAACTGCGAACGTATTTGATAACCATCCAACGTTGATCTCTCGACAATTGCGAAGCATAGCTGCCCATGTTGTTCTTACCATAAGTTAAAGAATGAAACATGGTACCATCGGTCATTTTTACGTAAGCTTCTAAAGTGAGATTGGCAATTCCACCAATTTTACCAGCTGTAGCAATTGGGCCGTTTCCAGCTCCTTTTTCACCATGGCAAATGGCACAATTGATGTTGAACAATCTACCAGCTTCTTTCATTTGGGCTTCCGTCATGGCTGCAATTGGGTTCATCACCGTTGCACTCATTTTATATCCGTTGCTATCGTTTGGTAAAGTGTATGGAAACAATTCTCCTCTTTTGATGGTTCCCTGTACTGGGTTGTTGTCGTAATAAATTTTCGCACCTTTAGCGGTTGCATCTGTTGTGAAAGCTGCAGAATCTCTTTGTGCATAGGTTTCGTATGCTCTGCTATACGCCATATCTGGCATGTATATTTTTCCTGTTTCGCGTTTGTTGTCACAGCCGATGAATGCGATGCTTGCTGTCAAAACCAAAACTACTATTGTTGCAATTTTTTTCATTATAATAAACACTTTACTGTTTTTAAATTCAACTCCTGCTGATTAATACCCTTTTTCCTCTCTGTATAATTTTTGTTCTCTATCGTATCTACCAATCCACCAACCGGTTTCGGCTACTTGTGTATTGATTTCCTGTGCGCCGCTATTTTGTAAAAAGCTTTTCAATTCGGCTTCATTTGTTTTATCGGTGCACTCTACCGCCATTACAAAAAGATCATCTGTAGCTCTTGCATGGAAATGATGTTTTTTTACAAATGGAGACAATTGACACAAATAACAAAAAGTAAGCACCATACCAACTGCAGAAAACAACACGGTTAATTCAAACGTAATGGGAATCCAAGCGGGTAAAGCAAAATGTGGTTTTCCACCAATGTTTAAAGGCCAATCTTTAGTAAACACCCAGCTCATAAAACTTAATGCAGTTGTAGTACCGGTGATTGCAAAAATAAAACCTGCGGTGTGTAAACTTGTTTCTCTTAAGCCCAATGCATGATCTAATCCATGAACAGGAAAAGGTGTGTACACATCATGGATTTTATATCCGGCTTTGCGTACATTTTTCACTGCCGGAAACAAGACAGCTTCATCGTCAAATGAGCCAACTACAAATTTTTTAATTCCTCCAGCCATATTGTATCTTTTTTGATAATTCAAAATTAAAAAGTCAAGTCATCGATTGTTATCGGCAGTTGCGCTTCTTAATTTTTAATTTTTAATTTTTTAATGCGCGTGTTCTACTTCTTCCAAATAAAATTTCTCTGGATCTTGCTTTTCAATATCCGTCATTTTAACCTTGTAATTTTCTCCGGTTGTTTTCAAAATTGATTTGATTTCGGCCACAGCAATTACAGGGAAATATTTAGCAAACAAGAAGAAGCAAGTAAAGAATAAACCAAATGTTCCTAAGTAGAATCCGATTTCCCAAATGGTTGGTGTATAATATGTACTCCAGCTAGATGGCAAGAAATCGCGATAAATAGATGTAACGATAATTACAAAACGCTCGTACCACATACCAATGTTTACCACTATACTCATAAAGAAAGTAACGGTGATGTTTCTTCTCAATTTGGAGCTCCAAAACAATTGCGGTGAAACCACGTTACAGAACATCATCAACCAATAGCTCCATCCATATGGGCTAAATAAGTTGGCCCTATTTTGACTAAACGCATACCACTCGTAAGGATTTTGACCATACCAAGCAATGAACAATTCGGTTAAATATGCACAGCCTACAATACTACCGGTTAAAACGATTACCTTATTCATGGCTTCGATGTGACCAATGGTGATGTAATCTTGTAATCCCATTACTTTTCTTACCACAATCAACAAAGTTTGTACCATGGCAAATCCACTAAAGATCGCACCGGCAACGAAGTAAGGAGGGAAGATGGTAGTATGCCAACCAGGAATTACGGATGTAGCAAAGTCAAAAGATACAATCGTATGAACCGACAATACCAATGGAGTACTCAAGCCGGCCAAAACCAATGACAAAGACTCGTGGCGTTGCCAATGTTTGGTACTTCCTGTCCAACCAAAAGCTGCAACACCATATAATAATTTACGCAATTTTGTTTTGGCTCTATCTCTAACCGTTGCTAAATCTGGAATCAAACCTGAGTACCAGAACAACAAGGAAACAGTGAAATACGTTGATATCGCAAATACGTCCCAAAGTAGTGGTGAATTAAAGTTTACCCATAACGGACCGCGGGTATTGGGATAAGGCAACACGAAGAATGCCATCCACACACGACCCATATGCCAAATTGGAAACTGACCTGCGCACATTACCGCAAAAATTGTCATCGCTTCGGCAGCTCTGTTTACACCTGTTCTCCATCCTTGACGGAACAACAACAAAATGGCAGAAATCAAAGTTCCGGCGTGACCAATACCTACCCACCATACGAAGTTGGTAATATCCCAACCCCATCCAATGGTTTTATTTAGGTTCCACTGACCAATACCATACGTAACCTCTCTGTATACGCTGTAAGCACCAAAAAGCAATAAGCCAACACTGATATAAAAACCAATGTACCACAAACGGGTTGGTTTCATTTCAATAGGACTGATAATATCTTCTGTTACCTGATGATAATTCTTGTCACCATCTACCAGCGGTTCTCTGACTTGTGATTCGTATTTGAGTAATGACATATTCTGTTAGCTTTTAGCTATTAATGTTGCTGTTTCTCTTAATTAATGTTTCTTTATTTACCGTGATGTTCTGTTTTAGATTCCTCAGCATGTGCTTCATGCGCTTCTTCCATCACACCTACATGTCTGTCGGTATTTCTGATTTTTGCAAGATAGCTTACGTTAGGCAACACGTGCAATTGTTCTAATACATAGAAATTACGATGTTCGTCTTTTCTTGCTTTTGAAACTTCACTTTCTTTATCGTTTACATTACCAAAGCTGATGGCGTTTGTTGGACAAGCTTGCATACAAGCTGTTTTCACATTGCGAACCATGCTTGGGTCTTGATTTTTCTTCGCCTCTAATTTGCTTTCTTGCAAACGTTGTACGCAGAAAGAACATTTTTCAATTACCCCTCTTGAACGTACAGTAACATCTGGATTCAAAACCATTCTGGTTAAGTCATCGTTCATTTGGAATACTACTTCATCCAATTCAGAACCACGCAATGGCTCTTGGTTATCTTTGAAGCTGTCGGAACCGGTGAAATCCAACCAGTTGAAACGACGTACTTTAAATGGACAGTTGTTGGCGCAATATCTTGTACCGATACAACGGTTGTATGTCATTTGGTTTAATCCTTCAGAGCTGTGGTTGGTAGCGGCAACCGGACAAACGTTTTCACAAGGCGCATTATCGCAATGTTGACACATCATTGGTTGGAAAATTACATCTGGATTTTTTACATCTCCAGTGAAATAGCGATCAATTCTTAACCAATGCATTTCATGTGCTTTCTGAACCTGGATTTTTCCAACTACACTAACGTTATTTTCTGCTGTACAAGCTACCACGCAAGCGCTACATCCTGTACAAGTGTTTAAGTCGATGCTCATTCCCCATTTGATACCTGGTTTTTCGAAATCAGGATAAATGGTTCCTTCTTTTACAAAATCTGTTTTACCTGCAGCCAACAACACTTGTTTTTCGTGGTTTGGCTCTTCCAATAATGCTTCTGGGTTGGCTAAGAAACTGCTTAGATTGGTTTCATAAACAACTGGTCTGCTTTCCGAAGATCCATGAACCTGTGTTTGTGCTAATGGATAAGTTGTGTTGGTTTTTTCTGCTGTAGCAACTGCATTGTAGGTAAATGATGTACCATCAAATCCTACAAAAATGTATGCATTTTTACCAGCGCCTGTTGCAGAACGTCCAATTCTCTCCAATGAGTTTTTCTCGTCTGCACTTGCTCTTCCGTATCCCAATGCAACGGCAATGGTATTGTCGTTTAAGCCTGGTAAAATTAACACCGGCAATTCTAAAGATTTGCCATTTACGGTTACTTTGATTACTGGTTTTTCTGGCGTTACTTCATATGAATCAGCCTGACGTTGGTTGTTCATGATATCCAAACCAACCAAAGACTTTGCCAACTCGGGACTAACCATTGCGTAGTTATCCCAAGTTACTTTTGAAATTGGATCAGGTAATTCCTGCAACCAAGGATTGTTTGCTTGCGTACCGTTTCCAATTGATACTTTTTGATATAGTACAACTTCGATTGCTCCAGCTTTTGCAGCAGCAGCTTTTGCAGCAGCAGCAGCTAATGCAGCACCATTGAATAATGCGGCAGTTGGAACCAATATTGATTCTACAACACCATCTTGTAATGCTTTATCGAAATTATCTGCACTTCCTAATTTTGAAGTCCAATAGTTTTTGAAATACGTTTCATAATCATTGCCATCCGCCACAACAACTGGTGTTGCTGGTGCGGTTGTGTCGATGGTTGCTACTGGTGCTGCAGATTTTGCGCCGCCAGACCAAGTCATCAATGATGTTTGGAATGATCTTGTTTTGAACAATGGATTGATGGTAGGCTGCATCATGCTGTACATGCCTGTTTTAATTTCTGCATCTCCCCAACTTTCCAACCAATGATGCGCTGGAATTATATATTTACATTGTTCTGTTGTTTCATCTAATGTTCCATTCATGGAAATACTAACTGGTAATTTAGCAATGGCTTCACCCAATTTTTTTCCATCTGCATGTGCGTAAACGGGGTTGCAACCATACACCAATAAAGCGCCAACTGCACCCGAATTGATGTCTGCAGCCAAGGTATTCATGTCTGCGTCTATGCCTTTGCGTGTGTTGTTGGTAACCGACCAATTTACAGTAGTTCCGTTGGCACCAATTATTTCGTTGATGGCATTTACCACCACTTGAATGTTTACATCATTGCTACCGCAAACAACCAATGAAGCACCTTTGCTCTTCATCAATTCTGCAGCTGCTTTATCAATTCCTGCTTTTACTTTTGCATCGGCAATAGAAGGAGCAGCAACTGAACCGCCTAATTTTGCCAAAAGCGCCAAAGCAATCGCTCCGGTTTCTGAAGGTTTGTGTGTATATCTGTCATCGGCATTACTACCTGTTAAGCTCAACATGCTTTCGAAGTGAAAGTGGCGGCTTAATGTAGGTTTTTCGCCAGTGATTTTTCTGTTGGTAGCATATTGCTTGCTGAATTCAACTGGACTTAACCAAGTACCTAAAAAATCAGCGCCTAAACTAACAATCGTTTTTGCGTTTTCGAAATGGTAAGCAGGGATGGCTTTTTTGCCATAACAAGCTTCATTAGCCATAATCATACCGCTGTAGCTTACAGAATCGTATTGTACGTGTTGACTACCTGGGTATTTTGCAAGAAAGTTATTGATGATTTGTTGTGTTGAAGGGGAGTTGATGGTAGCTGTTAGCAATACCACTTTCTTTCCACCCAAGCCAGCCATTGCGGAGGCAACCATATTGTCGAACGCTTCAAAAGTAGTTACTTCTTTGAAATCGTTACCCGATTTTTGTAATGGGTGACGTAAACGCGTGGTATCGTATAAATCTAATACTGCAGCTTGTGCTTGCGCATTTGTTCCGCCTTTGGTGATGGAAGACAATTCGTTTCCTTCAATTTTAATGGGGCGACCATCTCTTTGTTTAACTACAACGCTGATGGCATCTCCACCATTGATATAGGTAGAAGCATAATAATTGGCTATGCCTGGCGTTACGTTATCAGGTCTTTGTAAATACGGCACAGATTTTCTAACAGGCATTTCGCAACTTGCTGCGATAGCTGCTGCGGCCGTACTAAAGCCTAAATATTTAAGAAAATCTCTGCGTGGAGTTTTTCCGTCAAGAAGACCTTCGTTTGATAGCTCCTCGATTGGGAGTAACGCTTCGTTGAACTCATTTTCTGTAGATTGCTGGTGGGCTTCAGTTTGATTTAGTTCTCCGAAATTCTGCCAATACTTCTTATTACTCATAATTGATTAATTCTAAAATTCGGTAATTGCTGTTCGCCATTTTGATTTTTCTGATGGCGCTCTTAATATATTAATAGTGACATTTTTGACACTCTGTTCCGCCAATTTTTTCTACAGTTACACTGTCCATTTTGTGATTTTTGATGTCATTATGGAATTTCTCGTATATGCTGTAAAATTTATTGCCTTCTTTTGATTCCTTGTTGTAAAAGTCAACTTTTGTTTCTCTGTGACAGTTAACACACCATCCCATGCTCAAATCTGTAAACTGATACACTTCTGGCATCTCTTGTATGTTTCCATGGCAAGTTTGACATTGTTGTTTACCTACTTTAACGTGTTGGCTGTGGTTGAAATATACGTGGTCGGGTAGGTTGTGAATTCTAACCCAAGGGATAGGCTTTGCGCCGTCTGGTACACCGTCTTTATTGTTATCTGCGTTGTATTGTTTTGTGTCTGGGTTCCAGCCTGCGTATTGGTAGAGTTTTTGAATTTCAGCATTAGCATCCAAAGTTTTTCCATCTTCTGTTATAATTGGATCTCCTTTGTATTCTTTGATGGCCATGTGACAATTCATACAAACGTTTACTGAAGGAATACCCGAGTGTTTGCTGTCTTGTGCGCTGCCATGGCAGTATAAGCAACTGATTTGGTTGGTTCCGGCATGTACTTTATGTGAGTAGTAAATTGGCTGAACGGGTTGGTAATTTTTTTGACGACCCAAGCCCATTGCACCGTTCACAACAAAATATCCGCCGATGACAAACAACAACAGAATCAAAGCCATGATATAGGTTTTGTTTCTGTAGAAAGGAACGGGTTCTCCTCTGTCTACTCCTTCTTTTTCGTCGGAAAGCTTGCGCAAGTTGCTGTTTACTTGAAGTAAAATGAAAGCAACAACGGCAAGGGTTAAGGTAAGTATACCATATAAAAGCGAGTTGTCTGATCCTTCGCCTTCTGATGATGAACCATTGGCAGCAGCGGTAGCCACTGGTGGAGTGTAATCATCAACATATTTCATGATGGCATCAACCTCTTCTTTTTTAAGATTGCTGAACGCCGTCATTACGGTTGGTTTCCACTTTTCAAAAAGGGCTTTTGCATACGCATCCGTTGCAATCATTTGCGCTGGATTGGCCACCCATTTGTAGATCCACTCTTTACTTGGCTCTCTGTCGCTCCAACCTTTTAAAGCCGGACCAGTATAATCTGCATCTGGTTTATGACAGTTTGAACAGTTTGCCTTGAAAAGCGCTTCACCATCTGCGGCAAAAACAGCGTTATTAAATGAAATTAATAGGACTACTAATAGGCTTGCTAAGGCTTTGTTAATGATTGTTCGATAGCGACTCATACAGTTATCGGGGCTAATGTGGAAAAAATCCTTTTTCGGAAGCAAAAGTAAGGCACGATGTTGACATTATATCAACATTTTGAAAAATTTTTTTAAGTTATGAATAATGGATTTCAATGAATTGTATGAAACGGCTGATTTGATTGTCATAATAATGTAAACAATGGTAAAAAAAATAAAAGAACAAAAAATAAGCGGTTAAATAATTTTGTTTTGTGCAATTTTGCAGCATGTTACAAAAACTGCAAGCGCGTTGGAAGGTTAACACCATAAACTTATTATTGATACTGCTCACATTTGCTTTGGGTGGTTCTACTTGTGCCAGACTTGCAGGTTATATTTTAAAGATTTATTTTGATGAAAAAACCTTTCTGTGGTGGGTTTTATATGTGGTAATGGTTTCGGGGCTTTGGCCAATTTGTGTTTTAATCATCAGCATTCCGCTGGGTCAGTTTAAGTTTTTCAAAAACTATCTACAACGCATCGGCCAGCGAATGACCGGCAAAAAAAAAAATAACACACAAGCCGTAAATATTGCCATTTTCGCCAGTGGTAGTGGTACAAATGCGCAACACATCGTTTCCTATTTTGAAAAGGTTCCCCAAATAACTGTTGCTGCCATCTTTTGCAACAATTCGAATGCGGGTATTGTACAAAAAGCACAATCATTGGGCATTCCTGTTGTGATGATTGAAAAGGATACACTAGCGCAAAATGAAGGTTTGTTGTTGCAACAATTGCAAGCATTAGATATATCGTTTATCGTGTTGGCTGGATTTCTAAAAAAAATTCCTTCTTCCATAATTAAGGCTTATCCAGCAAAAATCATCAACATTCACCCTGCATTGCTGCCCAAATTTGGAGGTAAGGGAATGTATGGGATGCATGTTCATGAAGCAGTAATTCAACATAAAGAAAAAGAAAGTGGCATTACCATACACTTGGTAGACGAAGTGTATGACAACGGAAAAACCATATTTCAAGCAAGATGTTTGATTTCTCCTGACGAAACACCCGAATCCTTAGCTTTGAAAGTGAGGGCACTCGAGCACTCACATTTTCCAACCGTTGTGCATGATTTTATAGAAACGCAAAATCAACGTTAAAAGAATCTTACTATACACTTCTGTTTTTTTAGTAGTTTAATATTGCATTTTAATACAAACAGATTGAAAGCTATCATCATCAGTTTATTGTTTTTTCCAGTTTTCGTGCAGGCGCAGACTATGGTTAGCGGAACGGTATATGATGTAACAAAAGTGAATTATGTAGAGCAGGTGAGGGTTGTGAGCACCTCGGGTATTTTTGCCGTTACCGACAGCATGGGGAAATACAGCATTTATGTATCCCTGAAAGATTCACTTATTTTCTATTACAACAACAAACCAACGCAGAAATTTGTGGTGGCTGAAATCCCCGATCCAACGCATTTCGACATTTCTATCCATTTAAAAATAAAAGGGAAATACAATGTTTTAAAAGAGGTGACTGTTTTTTCGAAGTCTTATCAACAAGATTCCATCGAAAACAGGGCGATGTATGCAGATATATATAATTTTACAAAGCCGGGTTTGGAGAGCAGTATTTCTAGCGATGGAGTTGCCGGTGCCGATTTGGATGCGCTGATCAACATGTTTAGGTTTAGGCGAAACAAAAGAATCTTAGCTTTTCAACATAGGTTGGAAGAACAAGAGCGAGAAAAATACATTCAATATCGGTTTAATAAAATCGTTGTGCGGCGCATTACAAACATGCAGAGCCCGATGATAGACACATTTTTAGTTTGGTATAAACCAAGTTTTGAATTTTTGCAATCAGCTGATGAGTTGCAGTTCAACCAATATGTAATTGAAGCAAGTAAACATTTTAAAAAAATAAATCCCATAATGGAGTACAACAAACTTACGCCGGAAGAAGAAAATGTAATTGTTAGAAAAGGAACAGAGATGCCCTATACAGGTGAATACAACAACAATAAAGCTGCGGGAACTTATATATGTAAACGATGCAATGCGCCATTGTATTTATCAAAAGATAAATTTGATTCTCGTTGCGGATGGCCAAGTTTTGATGATGAGATTCCTGGTGCAGTAAAGCGTATAACCGATGCCGATGGTAGGCGAACAGAAATTGTATGTGCCAAATGCGATGGTCATCTTGGACATGTATTTATTGGGGAAATGTTTACCCAAAAAAATACGCGTCATTGTGTGAATTCTATTTCGATGCAGTTTGTTCCGGAGTAGGAGATTTATGGTTTGTTGTTTATGGTTTGAAGCCGCCTTCCCCAACCCTTCCCCCGAAAGGTGAAGGGAGTGCTGTTTCATCCAGCATCTAGTAACTTGCATTCCAACCAAACTTAATACCGCATCAACTTCTCAATGGTCTCACCCAAACGCGTATACGCCATAAAGTTTTTTTCAAGATCGAGGTTAAAAGGAATAGGAGTGTCTAAGCTGGCGCATCTTAGAATGGGTGCATCTAAATGTTCAAAGCAATGCTCTGTAATCCACGCGGCAATTTCCCCTCCTAGTCCGCCAATTAAAGTGTCTTCATGCAAGATCAACACTTTTCCTGTTCGCAATACTGCTGCGCGAATGGCTTCATAATCCAACGGCAATAGTGTTCTTAAATCAAGAATATCTATGGATAATTGAGGATGTTTTTGTTGGTATTCCAAAGCCCAATGTACACCCGCCCCATACGTAATCAGTGAACAATCTGTTCCAGTTTTTACATGTTTGGCTTTGCCAATTTCAATTTCATAATAATCATCTGGCACCATACCTGTGACGCTTCTGTAGAGTCCTTTGTGTTCAAAAAACAATACAGGGTTGGGGTCGTTGATGGCAGCGATGAGCAAACCTTTTGCGTCTATTGGTGATGAAGGATACACCACTTTTAAGCCCGGTGTATGCACAAACCAGGCTTCATTGCTTTGGCTATGGAATGGACCTGCGCCAACACCACCGCCCGTGGGCATTCTTACCACTACATCGGCTTGTTGTCCCCAGCGATAATGTATTTTGGCTAAGTTGTTGATGATTTGATTGAAGCCAACCGTTGCAAAATCGGCAAACTGCATTTCCATCATCGATTTCATACCCGCCATGCTCAAACCCAATGCGGTACCCACGATGGCACTTTCGCAAATTGGTGTATTTCTCACTCTTGATTTTCCGTATTTCTCAACAAATCCTTCTGTAACCTTAAAAGCGCCTCCATATTCTGCAATGTCTTGTCCCATCAACACAAAATCATTCAACCGATCCATGGATTGCGATAGGGCATCGCTGATGGCATTGATGAATTTTTTCTCAGATTGTTTGCCATTAAAAATTGGATCATTAACGGAGCTGTTGTCGATAATGGTTTCTGCTCTATTGATTCGGGGTGCAAACAAATCATTCACTTCTTCCTGTGTATTGGGAATGACCTGCGGCGATTCGAACCCTATTTTCAATTCTGCTTCAATGTGATTTTTGGTTTGTGTTTTAAGGTCTGCTATTTCGCCATCGGTTAAAATGCCTTCTTGCTTGAGCCATTCTTCATAGTTTTTGATGGGGTCTTTTTGTTCCCATTCTTCGAAAAGGTGTTTGGGCACATATTTTACGCCGCTGGCTTCTTCATGTCCACGCATGCGAAAGGTCATGCATTCGATGAGCATTGGCTTTTGGTTTTGAATACAAAATTCTCTGGCGTTTTTGATGGTTTCATAGA
This sequence comes from uncultured Bacteroidota bacterium, assembly GCA_903871575.1. Classification (GTDB taxonomy): domain Bacteria; phylum Bacteroidota; class Bacteroidia; order Chitinophagales; family Chitinophagaceae; genus Ferruginibacter. Next base: position 1,692 of record CAIQHJ010000049.1, on the reverse strand, counting down.
CTTCCAAAATATTATTGCCATCAATTTGAATGCCTTCAATACCATATCCTACAGCTTTATCAACCAAATTTTTGCAACGATATTGTTCGTTGGTGGGGGTACTCAAACCATAACCATTGTTTTCTATAATAAAAATCACGGGCAAATCCCATACGGCAGCAACATTGAGTGCTTCGTGAAAATCGCCTTCGCTGGTACCACCATCGCCTGTAAATGCAACTGAAACTTTTGATTCTTTTTTTAGTTTGTGTGCTAAGGCCACACCATCTGCCAAGGCCATTTGCGGACCGAGATGTGAAATCATGCCGCAGATATGGTGTTCTTTGCTACCAAAATGGAAACTTCTTTCTCTGGCTTTGCTATACCCATCTTTATTGCCTTGCCATTGTTTAAATAATTTATGTAGGGGCATTTGGCGAGAAGTAAATACGCCTAAATTTCGATGTAAAGGCATAATCCATTCGTCTGCATCCAGTGCCATGGTAACACCAACAGCAATGGCTTCTTGTCCGATTCCGCTAAACCATTTTGAAATTCTCCCTTGACGCAATAACACAAGCATTTTCTCTTCAATCAATCGAGGAAATAAAATTGATTTATATAAATCTATTAGCTGTTCGTTGGATAATTTTTTTCTTAAAAATTGCATACGGCGAATTTACAATTATTGCTGAAACGGCAAAGGGAAAAGTTTTAGGGGTTGAAGATTTTCAACCCTTATTGATTGTGATGAAGGGGTGGATTGATAATATTTTGAAGAGTTAAAATGCTAAAGAAAAATAAGTGAAAATGTTCGGTGGTTTGAGTTGGGTTCACGTAATATTGCGATATCGCGATATTGCAATATTACAAATAAGATTTATTTCTGCCAATTTTGATGTTGCACAAATCATCAAAGAAAATGAGAGAAGATGTTGTAAGGGGTGAATATTTTAAAATCGTACACGCGTTTAGGGATTTCGTAAAATTGATAAAAGCTTTCCCCGATGTTCATTTAGAATCTAAAGTTGGGTTTGTATCTACAACCCAAATATCTTATTGTTTAAATTCCATCATTGTTTTTTCAAATTCTTTTGAAATTTCGATTGCATTAATACTCGTTAGATTTGATTCTTTAAGAAATTATTTTTTTAAATTAATATAAATTATTGTTGTGTATACTTCAGAAATATTAAGCAATGTAAAATTGATTTTTATTTAAAGGTTTATGATAATTTGTATACTGCTAAAAATAGCCTATTCATTTTATGTTCATATAAAATAAAAATAATGTAAAAATAATTTTGTATTAAAATGTTTATTATTTTCATAGTATATTCTTTAACCTTTAAATTTTAAAAAATGAAAAAACTTATTTTCGGTTCTTTTTTACTTTGTGCAAGCTTCATCGCAAAATCTCAAGACAATCCTGGAAGTGGTGATTTAAAATTCAGTACTGGTGCTGAGTTGGCTTTACCTATGGGTACTTTTGGAGATGCATATGGTTTAGGTCTTGGTGCTAGTGCACAAGCTGACTACTATGTATCAGATAAAGTGTCATTAAATTTGAATGCGGGGTATATTACTTATCAAGGTAAAACTGTTGATTTAGGTATTCTTGGTTCTATAAAATCTCCTAGCTTTAATGTCATTCCTGTGATGGCTGGAGCTAGATATTCGATTACAGAAAATTTCTATGGTTCAGCTCAACTT
>CAIQHJ010000048.1 GCA_903871575.1 uncultured Bacteroidota bacterium | reverse complement strand
TCAATGGTTAATTTACCATTGGTATTTAAAGAACCGCCAGTATGCGTAAGGTTATAGGCAACTAGTTTTTGAGATATGTTTGAAGCGATGGATGAACTTCCTGTAGTTTGGAACCTCAAATCACGAATGATACCTCTCAATGTATTGTTACCCGAACCTGTGGTATCTCCTTCAAAAACACCCGAACCACCCAATACCTGAGCAGAACTACCACCCGATACCTGACTACCATTGAAGTTCAAAATAGTACCCGACACGGCAAGATTCGCATAACCGTTGTTGGTAAAGTTACCACCAATGTTAATCCCATAACCTGTTGTTCCCGCAGTATTGTATGGAAGTAATTTACCGTTAGAAGCAATGGTTATACTTCCTGTCACATCAATAGCTGAACCAGTTCTCAAAATGGCAACACCTGAAGAAGCTTGTCCGATAATCAACGCTCTCATTGCATTTGGGGTTACTGATGCATAAACAGTAGCGCCATCTGCAATCACAACAGTATCACCTACAGGTGGTACGATACCAGAAGCCCATGTAGCAGCTTCAGACCATATACCACCTCTTGTAGTAGAAGTTGTTTTACCCGGCGTAATTGTAGTAAATGATGAAACGGTACAACCAGAAGCACCACCTATATAGTTGGTAGGTATAACAACCCAATAATATGTTGTGTTTGGAGTAAGCACAATTGTTGTTATTCCAGGAGTGAAACTGGTATTCGGTGAATTAGAAATGATTTTTGCAGACAATTGCAAACCTTGAACTGCAGTAGAAGACGTACTCATGTAAATATCATAACCAGTTGGAGAAGGCGCACCAACTGCAGTTCCCCATGAAATTGTAGATGCAGGATTTACACCGGTGGCTCCACTCGTTGGCGTTACAGTACCAGAGTAGCACAATGGTACTGAAGGTGGCGCGGTTGTAAACATTTTGGTATCACAACCCACTGCCGTATCCACACCATTGAACGCACGCACTTTCCAATAATAGGTAGTAGAATATTCCAACGTACCCGGTTGTATTTTTAGCACATTACCTACATCCGTTCTAACCGAAGGATCATTGGCATCAACCAATGCCTGAATTTTACTGAAATAAACAAAATACTTTGTTACGGTAGGCAATGCTGTAACGGCAGACCATCTCAATGTATCTACCGGTGAAAAACCATTAAAGTTATTTGTAGGCGTTACAGAAGTTACGCAAGAAGTTACAATTTGTACATTGGTTGTAGCCTGACCAGTGAGTGGCGTTGTAGTGTTATATGCTAAATTGCCACAAGGTGCCGATGTTGTAGGAGCAGTATAAGAATACAACCAGAAATAATAAGTACGACCACTACCTAAACCGGAAGCCGCAAAAATTGTAAACGTACCGTTCGTCACCACCCTAAAATCAACGTTAGTGCTATAGCTACTATCTACCATATAGTTAACTCCAGCAGTAAGGGTTGGCGCAATATTTTGAGTAGTTCTAACAACTAAGTAACCACTTGGTGCAGGAGATACTGCTGTAAAACTACCGGTAATTGAATTGAAGGAATTACTTGTAGCATTGGCAACTAATGCAGTTGGTTGCGCTGTAGGAGCAGCAGCACAAGCTGCAGGTGCAAATCTGTAATAGTATCTGCTACCATTTGCTGAAGAATTCAGGTTGGTCATGGCAGCACTCAATGCAAAAGATGAAGTCGTTAAAGAAGTACTATTATTGTTATAAGCAGGGGTTCCTGAAATTGTAGTATACTGCCCTATTGTACCCGCGGTGCTACTTGAAGCGATACCAATTGAAGAGGTTACAGCGCTTGTGTTGTTATTATACATGGCACCATAAACATACTCAACTGTTCCATCTTCGTATATACGAGTTTGGTAAGTTGATAAATTGGCATTAGATGCACCGACGTTTGCGATCCAAACATCTTTCCATTCTACAACCAATACTCTGTTGGGAGCAGTGCCATGAAGTTTGTAATGTACTTTACCGGTGGCATCTGTTTTACCAGCGATGTTGTTGGCAATTAAAATAGCGTTTGAAGAAGCCGCAGAGACAACGCCATTAGCAACAGCTCCACCCAATCTAATGGCACCATTTACATTCGCACTAAACTGTGAGTAAGGCGTTGTACCTCCCAAAAGATAAAATGAGAAACCAATATTGGTTAATGAAGAAGCTGCTGCACTAGCGTTAGCACCATGCAACTGTGTTGTACCTGCAGACATGTCAATGGCATTTCCGTTTTTGTCTGTAGCAAGTGATGCAGTTGCACCTGTTGTGGCAGTGTACAATGCGGCTTGCGCATTAACATTTAATGATCCGGTGAGGAGCATCAAAACAGAAAAAAATCCAAAAAGAAATTTTCCAAAAGTTGTTGTTGACGAAATTGATTTTGTTGACATGTTGCTTTGTTTTTTTGTTATGGTAGTGTTCTGATAAAAAGCGTTTTGATTTGAAGGAATCATCTCCTGCTTTCGCCGATAATTCGGGGGCCTAAAAAATGACTGTTCCATGCAATGATTTGCAACTGGTGTTGGATGATTTTGTACCGATTCCTTCATAAAAAATTTCATTTAAATAATTCAATAAAAAAATAAAACTAACGTGAAAGTTTACACGCTGTGAAATAAAAAATCAATGTTTTGGAAGGGGGATAGTTAGTTTTTGAAAGGGAGGTAGGATTCTTGAGTGTGAATTTAAAGTTAATTTATTGATAACAAAAAGTTTTGTTGCGTTTTTTTTTAATATTCTATAGTTTTATGTCCCCAAAAACGACCTCCACCCCATAGAAACCAATACCAAACTGCGTTGTATAAAAATAAACAGTTTTTATTTATTTTGCATATATAGTCGATGAAAATGGAAAATCAACGGTTTTAAAACCCTTTTCCTTCGATTTTTCTGAATCTTATTACCATCAAATTGTTAATTTTTTGCACCATTTACAGTTACTAAACCGCCCCTACCCTATCCATTTTTTTGAGGCAACATGTTAAAATTGCTGGATGATTTCAACACATTTCACTCCATTTTTTCGATGTTTTTTTTCAGCAAAATATATCCGCTTTTGATGCATTTGTGCAAGCATTTTTTCTTTCAAAAATATCTCAAAAAATATTGCCAAATTGATCAACAAAAAATTCACAAACAATGCAAATAAATGATCAAAAAAAAGCACTAAATAGGCAAAATAAAATTGCTAAAATTCAAAATTATTTTTCGCTTTTTTTTACTTTATTTCAAACTTTTTTTTGGACATACTATCGGATAAGATCAAACGCTATTTTGTTCATTTTAATTTTTTATTTTCTGTCGTGTATGAACAAAAAAAACGGATCGTTTTTTTTCAAAACTTTCCGTTTTTTTTGTGTATTGTATTATTAAATTACCGTAAAAATCAAGACCCAATTTTAGCAAAAAAACGGCTCCAATATATGCCTCAAAATCGTGGTAAATTTGTTCAATTTAGGCAACCGTTTTTTATGCATTTTGCCCTTCGAATTAGTTGATTAATTCTATTCTGCAAACCGCATACATGATCACAAATGCCAAAGGAACTAAATATCCAATGAATGAAAATCCGGCAAAAATGGTGGTGCCTACAAATATCAATAATGTAACAATTGGCAACAATTCTCCTGCCAACCAAATCCAAAAACCTTGTGCTTTTAGCTTCCGCATTTCAATGGCTCCATACAAACAAAGTACCGCGCCAACCATCGTTAAAATTAAAATCGGCAGTTTGTTATCCGCCATTTTTTGCGCCATCTCCAAAGCGTCTTTGTTAACGAATGATTTCACAAAACCAGGAGCGCCATCCAAACTTCCGGCCTGCATCGCTTTTTCAATATTCTCTGCATTTTTATCTGCTAGAAAAAAACTCACGCCGCCCGAAATCAATGCAAAAATGCTTCCGATGATAGACAAGATGGTCATCACATTGAGCATCGCTGATGGCTTGTTCATGTTCATTTCAAATGGATTCTGTTCGTTCATGTGCTTGTATTTAATGGTTGAGATGAGGAATAATATTATTGGTTTTTTCTGCGTACACGCTCTTTTTCAATCAATCCCAACTCCCTTCCTGTTTGTCCGGCAACCGAACTATTTTCTTGGGCTCGGCGCATTAAATAGGGCACCACATCTTTAATAGGACCAAAAGGCAAGTACTTGCTCACACTACATCCGCTTTTGGCCAAATTGAATGTAATGTTGTCGCTCATACCGTATAGCTGAGAGAAATGAATATGTGGATGGTGGGTATCCAAATGTTGTGCTTGCATCAATTGCGTGGTATATAAATTGCTCGCTTCATTGTGAGAAGCTACAATCATCGCAATTTGATCAATTCGCGCAATACAAAACTGTAAGGCCTTGTTGTAATCGGCATCCGTAGCCGTTTTATCTTTTTGTATCGGGTCTGTATAGGCCATCGCCTTGGCACGCGAACGCTCTTTCTCCATATATGCGCCTCTTACCAGCTTCACGCCCAATTGAAACCCGCCTTCCTTAGCCAGTTCAAAGCTTTGTTCTAAAAAAGCAAGTCGGTCATGTCTATATAATTGTATGGTATTGTACACCACCGCTATTTCTTTATTGAAGCTGTTCATCATCAACATGGTTATGGCATCCACCGGATTTTGTATCCATGATTCTTCAGCATCTACCAATACTTTCACCTTCAAACGAAAGCCGTTTTCACAAATCTGCTGCAATCTTTTTTCGCTGCGTGCCCATGCTGCTTTTTCTTCTTCATTTAAAAGCGCCAATGCTTCGGTATACCTGCCCATCAACGATGACGCTTGTGATGCTTGCATCAACTGTTGTAGTTTTTCCAACAAGGCAAAAGCAGCAATGCCGGTAACTTTAATGCTCATAAATGGAATGTTCTGTTGGCTCGATGCATATTGTATCACTTGTATAAATGCCGATGCCGCCTCATCAAATGCAGCCTCTCCCTCACCTCCTTCTACCCCATAATCCAAAATAACCTGCACCGCGTATGATTCTAATTTTTGGGCAACTGCTGCGGTCTCCTCCAATGTTTCGCCACCCACAAATTGCTTGAATATGGTTTGGCGAATAATGGTTTGGGTAAATGGTATGCGAAACCGAATGGCCAATGGCATCAATTGCAATCCCCATTTGATAACGAAAGGATTACCCATCAACCGAAATAAGAAATGGGCTTTCTGGAGCTCTTGATCTGTTTTGTAGGCAAAAGCATAATTGGTATTGTCGAATGAGATCGGATTTGTTGACTGCATAAATTTCTATTGCACAAATCTAAATACAATCGGCAATCATTTCGTGTTTGTAGGAAAAAACTTGTCCTTCCTTTTCAAAATGGGTTGTTCAATGTAATGATAAGAGATGGCAGCTATTCCAATGGTGACGATAGTGAATATTGGAAAACTGATTATCCAGCTGTGGTTTTGAAGATACCCCATCACAGCATCCGATGAAAAATGAGCATCTGCTTTTGTCCAATATGCGGATAGCAGATGTTCAATATAATATGCAACAGGCAAATGATATAAATATATACCATAGGATATCTTACCCAAATAAACGAATGGCTGAAATGATGCTAACTTTTTCCAAATGGGCGTTGCAAAAACATGATACCTACATTTTATCACCCAAAATAAAATAAGGAATGGACAAACCAGAAATCGGATGCGCAAGCGAAGCCACAAAACCAAGATCAAAATAAATATGGTTTGCCATTCGGCGGCTTTCATTTGAAAGAATACAGATAGCTTTTTTTTATTTTCTAACAACATGGCACCCAACCCACCAACACAGAGCGCAAACATCCTTGGAAACAAACCAACCCAATTGTATATAGAAACAGATGGTATAATTTTAAAATAAATTTGTGCATAACAGCAGCCGATGATACATATGGTAACGCCAATCAATAGCCGCATATTTTTTTTCATACCCAGCACCAAAAATGGCCAAAAAAAATAAAATTGTTCTTCCACGCACAATGTCCAAAAATGTGAAATAGCAGAAGAAGGAATCACATAATATCCCAAAGCATAATTGAACGTATAGGTTACGCATGCCAGCAAATGTTGTTGCAATATGGGAAGTTGCAACAATACCAAAATTGCAATCAGCAAATAATAAATGGGGAAAATGCGCATGACCCTTCTGCCTAGAAAATGCAGATAGGATGAAAAATAACTGCCTTTATATGCCAACAATTTTTCTGTAATCAAAAATCCACTCAACACAAAAAAAACCTCTACGCCAAAATATCCTGCATCAACATAAAACTTCAGTGGCGTAATAAAATGCGCAGCCAAAACCATGAAGATGGCCAGGAACCGGAGTGTATCCAGCGGCTTTGAATATTGCATTAGCAAACAATTGATGTGTTGCTAAGATAACATTAAATTGCTTGATGATTGAAGGGTTGCAACACCATTTCACTGATAACAGCGCTGGTGGGTTGTTGACATAAAAACCAAATGGCTTTTGCGGCCTCTTCTGCGGTAATCATTTTTTCTCTTTGCACAGATAGTTCGATGGTATCCCAAAATGGTGAATCTACCCCACCCATAAAAATATTGGTGATTCGAATGTCGGTTCTTTTGAGTTCTTCTCTAATGCTCTGCATCATTCCATTCAAACCATATTTACTGGCAGAATAAGCTGCGGCACCCAACATCGGTACTTTGCCCAATACACCCGGTATGTGAATTACCAATCCTTTCTTGGTTTCTTTCATGGCAGGTAAAAAAGCTTTCATCAACAAAAATGGAACCCATAAATTAACATGGATGCTTTTCATAAAATCTTCGGGTGTCAACGATTCTAATTTTTTGATGATGCCCAAACCTGATGCGTTAATGAGCACATCTATTTGTTGAAGCGAGTTGAAGTATTTTTCTTTTAATGCGTCTACTGTTTTTTCATTGGTGAGGTCGCCCGCAAAAACAGCAGTTGATGGAATGTTGTTGGCTTGAGCAAGCGCTAACAATTTCGATTCATTTCTTCCCGTGATGAATAATTGCGCACCCGAATTAGACAAGAGTTTAACCAAATTAGATCCAATTCCGCCAGTGGCACCAATGACCAATATTTTTTTGCCTTTTATTTGTTCCATGTTGTTGTTTTTGGTAATAACAAAACGGAACATGAAAAGTTTGAACGCAAATGAAATCAATCAAAGCAAGCTGTGATAAAACTGCTAATAAATAAATTGGGGTGTTATTTTACAAACAACGCTTTTAATTCTGGTGCGTCTTCGGGTTTGAGTTTGCCGCCAAGAATCAAACGCAATTGTCTTCTTCGTAAAGCGCCATCAAACAACCTGATTTCGTCTGCGGTTTCGGGAACAAATGTATTGACGGTGCGCGGTTTGCCGTTGGGGTCGAGTGCCACAAATGTATAATACGCTTCGTTGCTTTTATATTTATATTGTTGGATGGCATCTTCCCCCCAAACTTTCATATGCACTTCCATGCTGCTGTTGAAAGCGCGGGTAACTTTGGCTTCAATGTGCACCACATTGCCCAACTTGATGGGTGTTTCAAAAGAAATATTATCTACAGAAGCGGTTACCACAGGTGCAGCACAATGTTTCATGGCTGAGAGTGCGGCTGCAATATCCATCCAATACATCAACCTACCGCCCATCAAATTACCAAATGTGTTGGTGTCGTTGGGTAACACCAATTCGGTCATGATGACCAAAGATTCTGAAGCTTTCTTTTCCATAATATTTGCGAAGGTAAGTAAGTTGTTGATTTGGGGAAAACCATTTTCATTTCACTTGCTCGATGGCCTGCATAACTTGTTGCAAAATGGTTTCTGTAGATTGGGTATAATCGAATTGCATGGGGTCTTTAAACCGTACAGTCAGTTTACTGTTCCACTTTTTCATTTTCAATCCAGATTTACTGAAGGCCTCCGAAAATCCATCAATCACAATGGGAACAACGATGGGTTGATAATGGCTGATGATAAATGCGGTGCCTTTTCTTCCTGGCGCAAAAGCGGTGGTGGTGCCTTGCGGGAAGGTAATTACCCAATTGTTTTGCAGTGCCTGGGCAATGGTTCTGGTTTCGCCCATTTCCAAACCAACAATTTTTTCGCCAGATTGCTGATTCCATGCTCTTTTGACGGTGATGGCACCAGCCAACGTAAATAATTTTGAAATGAAGCTGCTGTTCATGGTGGTGGCGGCGGCTACATATTTTATAGCAGTAAAAGGCCACAACAAATAATAAGGAATGCCCAATGATTTTTTCCTACCCCAACGCGCAGCGCAAAAAATATGGATGAATGTGATGACATCCGCAAAATAGGTTTGGTGGTTGCTAACAAAAAGAACATTTTTTTTGGGCAGCGCATGCAATTTTTCCATGCCTTCAATTTCTATCCGGTTGAACAAATTGATGCCAGGATAGGTGAAAATGCCAATGAAAGCATACAGCAGTTTTTTTGCCCCGGTGGATTCAAATATTTTTTTAAAAAAGCGATTCATTTGAACATTTTTTGTGTTTTTTGGCCAATAATTTTCTGTATTATGAAAATATATCTATCAAAAAATAAAAATCATTAAAATTTGCGATCAAAAATAATTGAAATCAGAAAAAATTAGTTTGTTATACATTGAATAAAATGTAATTTACGCCCGATTATCCTAAAATGGATTGATCTGTTCTTTGGTAATCTAATTTTTGTAACATTAAATCTTTATTATGCAATTCAAAACTACATTCAGTAGAATGACGAGCTTTTTACTACAAAGCTTGATGATTCTAGGTTTATTTTGTTTTATGAGCGGTTCATTACATGCACAACAGTATGTGAATGGCGCTTTGGCAACAGGTGCCAACTCATCTAATGGTACTGCAGCTCCTGCAGGTTATCAGTGGAGTGAAGTTCAAGTTGGTAATGTGAACGCTGGTTTCGGCGCACAAATTACTGGTGGACTAACCATCGCAGATGATTTTACAATTGCTGCTGGCACATGGACAGTTAGCAAAGTAACCGTTTATGCTTACTCTACTGGTTACACAGGAACGACTTCACCTTTTGAAGATTTAAGATTACAAATATTCAATACAGATCCTTCTGTAGGAACACCCGTTCCTGTTTTCGGTGATTTAACGACCAACAGATTAACCAGTTCAAGTTCATCAAATTTATATCGCATTTTCAATGCTACGCCAGGCACAACCAGAGAAGTTTGGAAATTAGAAGCCAATATTTCAACCGTACTTCCTGCAGGTACTTATTGGATTGAGTGGCAAACAGGTGTGAATGCTGCATTAACCAGCAACTTTACACCTCCAAGTACTGTTTCAGGTAGCACAACGCAAGCTGGAAACAATGCAAAACAACACGATTTAACTGCCAACACATGGTCGGCTGTAGTTGATGGAACAACCATTCCAAATAACTTCCAAGATTTCCATTTCAAAATTGATTACGCTACATCTGGATGTACAGGAACACCTGATCCAGGAACAACCATTTCTTCAGTAGCAAATGCTTGTATTGGCGTTCCATTCAACTTGGGCATTACCAATACAGTTACTGGAATTGGTATTTCATACCAATGGCAATCATCACCAGATAATGTTACGTATACCAACATTGCAGGTGCAACAAGCAACTCTTATTCTACCACATTAACATCAGGAAGCACATGGTATCGCTTAGCGGTAACTTGCGCAGGTTCTGGTTTAATTGGATATTCAGTTCCATTCCAAGTAGCACAAACACCTCCATCAGGTTGCTATTGTACATCAACATCTACAAGTACAGCTGATGAAGATATCTTCAGAGTAAAAATTGGTACATTGGATAATGCATCTACATGTGCGTCAACAGGAACTGGATTTGGTTCTGTTCAAAACAAATATTCAAACTATACATCTGGTGCAGGTGCGCCAGCTCCAGCAGTTATTGTAAGAGGTGGTACAAACCCAATTGCCATTACCATTGGAACATGTGGTGGTAACTTCACCAACTCTACTGCTGTGTGGATTGATTATGATCGTAGTGGTTCATTTGATGCAACAGAAAAAGTATACATTTCTTCAATTGGTACACAAGGACCACATACAGAAACTGGCAACGCAACTGTTCCAGCATCAGCATTATTGGGAACAACATTAATGAGAGTGGTAAACGTAGAAACATTTACACCTGCTAACGTTACACCTTGCGGAACATACACATGGGGTGAAACAGAAGATTATTTAGTAGATATTCGTCAGTGTGTGCCTATTGCTGTTACTACACAACCAAGCAACGTTACAACAGATTGCGGAGGTAGTGCAACATTCAGCGTAGCTACTTCAGGAGACAATCCATCATTCACATGGGAACAAAGAGCGAATGCAACATCACCTTGGACTTTCGTGGTAAATGGTGGTATGTTCGCTGGCGCAAATACCAATACCCTTTCTATTACAGGTGCAACTAGCGCAATGAATGGTTATCAATATCGTGCGGTATTTACGGGTTCTTGTACCGCTACCGATTTCAGTAGCAATGCAACCTTAACAGTTAATCCGCTAACTGCATTGGTTACGCCTTCAGAAGCTACCATTTGCAACGGAACATCACAACAATTACAAATTCAAAACTCAGCATCTGCAAGTGTAACCACTACCGTTTCTTCGGGTACATTGGCTTTGGTGGTAACAGACGCAGACCCTGCAGGTGTGATGACACCTGCTATTGTAACATCCGGCATTCCTGCTAATGCAGTTGTTTCAGACATCAGCGTAAAATTCAACTTGAACCATACTTGGGTAGGTGATGTTGATATCAACTTGATCGCACCAAACGGACAGAATTTGAACTTGGTGGGTTCTTTGAACAATGGAACAGGAGGAAATGGAACGAACGATTTCATCAATACCATTATCAGTTCTACTTCTACAACCGTTATCAGTGGTGCAGCTGCTCCACGTACTGGAACATATGCTGCTGAAAAACGTGCAGGATACGGACCAACAGGTAACGAACAAACTGCTACAGATTGGCCAGCATTGTTGACCAATTTGAATGGCGACTGGAAATTGACT
>CAIQHJ010000047.1 GCA_903871575.1 uncultured Bacteroidota bacterium | reverse complement strand
TTGTAACCAATTCGAATGTCAATAATTGATACACATATAAATGAAATTCAAAAACTTTGTTTAGAAAACAAGGTCAAATCACTTTATGTGTTTGGTTCTGCATTGAACGAAGCATTTAATAGCAAAAGTGATATTGATTTAGTGGTTGATTTTAATAATATTGAAATAGCAGATTATGCCGACAATTATTATAATCTAAAATTTGGCTTACAAAAACTTTTTCATAGACAAATAGATTTGCTGGAACAAAAGGCTATTAAAAACCCTTACTTTTTACAACAACTCAATCTTCAAAAAAAACTGGTTTATGGATATTGATGTTAAATCGTGGTTGTTTGATATTTTGAATGCAATCAGTGAGATAGACAGTTTCTTTGTTGATGTTCCACATGAATGCGTTAAACAACATAGAACATTATAAAGAGAATAGTTGAGCAGTTATAGAAGAATTCAGACAACATCTTCCATTAATTCTATTTGGCTTTATTTATTTTTTAATTCCACTCATCCCCAACCAAACCAAATCTCAATAATCATCTCATCTTTCCTATCGCCTCCACCAAAATATTTTTCACATTGTCGGCATTTTGATGAAATGTTTTTATTACTTCCTCCCATGAAACCGGCGCTTCGTCTTCTTTCCAGCAATCATAATCTGTGCTCATGGCAATTGCAGCATAAGGAATTTTTATTTCGTTGGCCAATGCCGCTTCTGTGGCAACCGACATGTTGATGACATCGGCTCCCCACATTTGAAACATTTTTGATTCCGCTTTCGTTGAAAAACGAGGACCTTCAATGGTAACCACGGTTCCGGTTGGATGTACATCATAACCCAATTCAACAGCATTTTGATATAACAATTTTCGCAGCCCCTCATCAAATGGAGTGGCCATCGGCGCATGCTCAACACCCGATGCAAATGAACTGTGAAAGGTGTTTATTCGGTGTTTCGTAAAATCTATAAATTGATCCAATATTACAAAATGACCGCGACCTATTGCTGCTTTTAAGCTTCCACATGCGGTGGTAGCAATGATATGTGTGACACCCGCATTTTTTAATGCAAAAATATTGGCCCTATAATTTACTTCGGTAGGAGAATACTGATGTTGCCTGCCATGGCGAGCTATCAACACCACATTTGTACCATTGATGATGCCATGTTTTAAAGCGGAAGTTGGGTTTCCATATGGAGTTTGTACCTCTTCTTCTGATATTTGACTGAACAATGCGGGGTCTTCCAATCCCGATCCGCCAATGATTCCTATTTTAAGCATAAAGTATTTTTAAAAATGTTTGGTTTTAATTTTCGTTTATCTGGTGCTCATGGCATCCATCAAAATATTCCCTGCTTCCGCTATATCTTTTCCAAAACTGATGATGCCCTCCTCATGTCCAGCCATGACCATTATTTTTGAAAATGCCAATTGTGTGGTTGTAAATAATCTTTTTATTTCCAAAGCCATTTCTGTTGTTCCATAGGCAACAGCTTCATGACTTGTTGGTATTTTATTTTTCATGTCGTTCCACATGTCCATGTTGTGTATGTGTATAACCGCATTGATTTCGGGTGATGTTTCATAAATCATCGCATGCGTCAATGACTCGGAAGATGCTTTTATAGGTCCGCGACAAGTTACCGAATTGTGTTCGATGCTATAAGCTTCTACCAAACAATAATGCCGGTCATCTAGCTTTTCTACACCACCTGTTGCAGTGCCAGAAATTAAAAAGGTATTTCCATTGATGCGCATACTGATGTTGCCATACCCAATGCCATTGGAGTACATGCCCATCCAACCTTTTTGATACATCACATCTCGCCATACATTTAATGCAGCAACTTGTTCTGTAAATGTGTTGTTGGCTTCAATCCAATTGCAATGATATTTTATATACCCTTCGTCCATGTTATTTTGTTTCCGGGAATAATGCTTGTAAATGCTTTTGGCTTGGTTCGCAAATCCCTCTTTCTGTAATGAGTCCAGTTATAAGTCTGGCAGGCGTTACATCAAAGCCATAATTGGCAGCAGGACTTTTTTCTGGCGTGAGCAAAATTTTCTTCATCTCGCCCTCACACAGTCCACTCATGTACTTCACCTCTTCGCTGTTTCTTTCTTCAATTACAATTTCTTTTATACCATCTGTTAATGACCAATCAATCGAACTAGATGGAACAGCCACATAAAATGGTATGCCATTGTCTTTTGCAGCAAGTGCTTTTAAATAGGTTCCAATTTTGTTGGCCACATCACCAGTAGCTGTGGTTCTGTCTGTTCCTACAATGACCATATCTACCATTCCGTGCTGCATCAAATGCCCTCCGGTATTGTCTGTAATGATGGTATGTGGAATGCCCTGTTCCAACAGCTCCCAGGCGGTTAAGCTAGCACCCTGATTTCTAGGCCTGGTTTCGTCTACCCATACGTGTAAGTCGATGCCATTTTTATGTGCAGCATAAATCGGTGCAGTTGCCGATCCATAATCCACAAATGCTAGCCAGCCTGCATTGCAATGGGTTAAAATATGAATGGTTTGCTTGTTTTTTTTCTGACTGATGTTGGATATGATTTCCAAACCATGCGCACCAATTTGTTTGCAAAATGCTGCATCTTGATTTGCCATCTGATGGGCAGAAAGCAAAGCGGCTTGTGGTTTCTCTCCAATGGAATTGATAAGCGCCATACAATCCAACTGTTTTGTTACAGCCCAAGATAAGTTTACCGCAGTGGGCCTTGTGGCAATCAAACGACTGGCGGCATCTGCTATTTTTGCGTCAAAAAAATCATCATGCACGGCATCTAAAGCAGCCAGATACATGCCATATGCTGCCGTAATACCAATGAGGCCAGCGCCTCGGATATGCATGTCTTTAATGGCAGTGATGCAATCTTCAACGGTATGCAACGACTCAACCACAAATTGATGCGGCAAGTAGCGCTGATCAATGACTTTGATAACCTGCGGATTTTCTTCATCCACCCAAATGGTTCGATATGGTTTACCCTGTACCAACATGCTTATAGAAATTAAACGCACCAAAGGTAAGCAACATCAATACGAGAAATTACAGCAAACCAAACTTGTTTATTGAATGTAAAATGCATTATTTTCATACCAAAAAAAGATGTCAACCACTTTTACTTTATTCAGCAACGATATTGGCGGACAAGGTACAATCAATGAAGCGTTTGATGGATTTGGATGTACAGGAAAAAATCAGTCGCCCCATTTGGAATGGAAAAATCCTCCACCTTCAACAAAAAGTTTCGCATTAACGCTCTTCGATCCGGATGCGCCAACAGGCAGCGGATGGTGGCATTGGCTGGTGTTTGATATTCCTGCTGCTCTTGTTCAACTGCCGCAAGGTGCGGGTAATGTGGACGCCAAAATCCTTCCAATTCAGGTTGTGCAAAGCATTAACGATTATAGTATTAACGGTTATGGCGGTCCTTGTCCTCCACAAGGCCATGGCTTTCATCAATACATTTTTACTTTATTCGCGCTGGATGTAGAATCTTTGCAATTATCCAAAGAAACCAATCCTGCAGTGGTGGGCTTCAACATCAACGCACATACCATCGAAAAAGCTTCTTTGATCATGTATTACAAGCGAGACTAATTGAAAATTTTAATTTGTTTACATGATACGAGCAACATTTATTTTGTCTGTTTTATTGATGATGATAGCTTGTCGGTCTAGTAAGCAACATCTCGTTGGAAATGATCGCGATGCACATGGTTGTATTGGTTCTGCCGGATATCAATGGAGTGAATTACAACGAAATTGTGTTCGGCCTTTTGAATTGCCTTTGATCATCAAACATTCAGATTCCATTACTCAGATTGCTGTTCTCTTTTCCACAGACAGCAGTAAAGCTGAAGTATTTGCAATAGAAGGTCACTTTATGCTGCAAAGAAAACCAAGTCAATTACATTCACACCATTGGAAAAACAAAAAAATGCAATTGAATAAAAACTACAGCGGTAAATGGATTTGGGAGAAATCAAACTAAGATAAATGGACTCATGCAGCATTACAATATCATCAAGCCACAACCCCTGATATCGCTGTTTTCTAACCTGCCCAAAATCTCGAAATCTCCGTTTGCATAACAGGTGCCCCAATCTTCTGTTGCAATGAATGAGCAGGTGTCGATGTTGGCTAAATCGATGATGTTGATGGCGCCACGGTAACTTGATTGCTTATTGAAATCCATGTCCAATGTCTCTAATGGATTGTCTTCTGAACGCAAGATCACTTTCATCCATTCCGGCGTTTGAAACAAACCAAGCTGCTTTGCATATGCCTGCGACATCAGCTCGGTCATGCCATATTCCGAGTGTATTGCGTTTGTGCCCAACTGTAACATCAGTTGTTTGTGCAATGCCGCTTTGGTCATTTCTTCTCTACGGCCCTTCATTCCACCGGTTTCCATCACGATGGTATGCTGCAGTTGGCATGGATGGGCTTCAGCGAAATCGAGTAAGGCATAACTAACGCCAATCAATAGGGTAGGTTGCTGGTCTTTTTCGTTTTGTTGCAACTGCAATGCCAATGCCTCGTGATTGTATAAATAAAATCCACTAGAAATATGTCGACTTTTTTTGATCAAATCATCAACCATATACACCAATGAAGAATTTCCTTTTTCGAGGTAAGAGGGCAGTAAACCTAAAATACAATATGTAGAAACATCGCCATAGAAATTGGAAAATGTTTTAGAGAAGCTCTGCTCATACCATGCCAAACTTTTTACAAATTGT
>CAIQHJ010000046.1 GCA_903871575.1 uncultured Bacteroidota bacterium | reverse complement strand
TAAATTCCTTCATTAAGAAATGGGTGATGGAAGTTTTGCCAGCACCAGAAGGAGCGGTAATGATGATTATTTTTTTGTGGATGGATTCCATATCGGTTGCGATGAATGTAGCTTGAAATAAAATGTGGTATTATGCTTTTCTGATGATATCGGCACCCAAGGCCTGTAATCGGGTGTCAATATTTTGATAGCCACGGTCTATTTGTTCAATATTTTGAATGATGCTTTTTCCATCTGCGCTAAGTGCTGCGATGAGCAGTGCAACCCCAGCACGAATATCGGGTGAGCTCATGGTTATGCCCCTCAATTGCTTTTGTCTTTCCATACCAACAACAACGGCTCGGTGCGGGTCGCATAGAATGACTTGTGCGCCCATTTCAATCAGTTTATCAACAAAAAACAAACGGCTTTCAAACATTTTTTGATGAATCAACACGCTGCCTTTTGCCTGGATAGCAGTAACGAGAATGATGCTCAATAAATCGGGTGTTAGTCCAGGCCATGGATGATCATAAATGGTGGGTATGCCACCTTCTAAATATGTTTGTATTTCGTAAATATCTTGAGATGGGATATGAATGTCGTTGTTTTGAATATTCAATTTAATACCCAGTTGCTGGAAGCGTTCGGGAATGACACCAAGTTCTTGTACACCTGCATTTTTGATGGTGATGTTGCTTTGTGTCATGGCTGCTAGTCCAATGAAACTGCCTACTTCAATCATGTCTGGCAACATGGTGTGCGTGGTTCCAGAGAGCGATTGAACGCCTTCTATGCTGAGCATATTGCTGCCGATGCCTGTAATTTTTGCACCCATGCGACAGAGCATTTTACACAACTGCTGAATATATGGTTCGCAAGCAGCGTTGTAAATGGTGGTTGTGCCTTCGGCTAAACTTGCCGCCATTAAAATATTGGCTGTTCCAGTAACACTTGGCTCATCCAACAACATAAATGTCCCACGCAAGGATGTAGCGGTTAATTGAAAGCAGTTGGCCGTTTCATTGTATGTGTAATCGGCACCCAGTTTTTGAAAACCGATGATGTGTGTATCTAATTTTCGTCTGCCAATTTTATCGCCACCGGGCTTAGGCAAATATGCTTTTTTGAATCTTGCCAATAGCGGCCCAGCAAGCATTACAGAGCCCCTGAGTCGACCACTTTTTTTATGAAAAGCTTCAGAAGAGAGGTAATCGACATCTACATCATCAGCTTGGAAAACACAAGTGTGTCGATCCAATCTATTGACTTTAACATTGATTTCCTTGAGGAGTTCAATTAAGAGATTTACATCAATAATGTCGGGAATATTATGAATGGTGATTTCTTCGTTAGATAGTAAAACAGCGCTGATGATTTGGAGTGCTTCATTTTTCGCGCCTTGTGGGATGATTTCGCCGGAAAGTTTGTTTCCACCGGATACTTCAAAAATGCTCATGGATTTTGATTTTGCAATATTGCAATATTACGTGTTTGGCAACGACATGACCAAATATTTTCACTAAAGTTTCTTCATTCTCCATTAATAACACCGAACAAGAAGTTGGAAGTGCATAGATCATAACACAACTAGTTAATTTATAAGCTGTTGTGGTAGATGGAGGAAAAAAGCGATTATGCAATATTGCAATATCACGTGTTTCTACACCAAACAGCCAAATTCCCGCACTGAATAATGTTAACCCACAGTCTAATATTATTCAGTCGCATTTCTGTATTTAAATGGAAAAATTGTCGTAAAAAGCAGGATAAATTGTTTGATTGTAGTGCAACGATTATGCAAAATTGCAATATTGCAATATGACGTGTTTCTACACCAAACAGCCAAATTCCCACACTGAATAATATTAACCCACAGGCTAAGATTATTTAGTAGCATTTCTGTATTCAAATGGAAAAATTGTTGTAAAAAGCAGGATAAATTGTTTGATTGCAGTGTAACGATTATGCAATATTGCTAAACTACTAAAATGAAGTGATTGGCTTGGTGATGGTCTATCTTTATTCACCCAATTGAATTTTATGCAAAAGCCAGTTTTTGGAAAACTCATTATATTGGCAGCTTCTTCAAAAACTACATGAATATAAATTATAACAAGAAAGTTATTTGAAAAATGAATCAACTGCTTATGCCTACTATCCCAATTAATATCGCTTCTTAAAATTCCGATTGTTGTTGCGATTATCTCTTCCACCGTTGTTGTTTCCGCTTCTGTTGTCTCTTCCTCCACCATTACCACCTCTGTTATCCCTTCCCCCGCCTCTGTTGTCCCTACTTCCAAAATTTTGTCTGTATTGACCCCTTCCACCACCAGTGTTTCCATAATCATCTCTATCTCCTCTATTGTCTGTACGGTGCTTCACAAATGGCCTATTGTTAAATTCCAACTCCCCATTTGTTATGGCATGCAACTCTGTTTGGATGTTGTCGTCATGCACCAACTCTTTATGCCAATTGCTATAAGTAAGCTTCATGTAATAGGCAATCGCATTGGCAAAACCCTGTTTTTTCTCCGGATTTTCTTCTCTCAACGCCTTGTCTATTATCAACTCAATATTCTTACCAAGGTGATTAAACTTGGGATATTTTTTGGGATAACGTAAAATCTCTGGCTTTGCTTTTAATGTTTCTCTGGTTGGAATTGGATATGGACTTTCTACATCCAATGCAAAATCGCTAATCAAAAAAAGATGGTCCCATAATTTATGCCTGAAGTCTTCCACATTTTTTAAATGAGGATTTAAAAACCCCATCAACTCAATTACTGCATATGCATTTTTTTGTCTGGTTTCTCTGTCTTCAATTTTCAATAAAAATTCTACCATCTTTTGAATATGTCTGCCATATTCTTTCATAATCAGATGGTTTCTGGTAGTATTATACTCCATATTTTCAACATTAAGCATATTTCAAAGTTAAGTGTAAATGAATAGAATGCAATTGTATATGAATTGCTTTTTTCGGGTTTTGTTAATTTCTAATCCAAGTTTTATAAGCATACACCCAAATTAAAACGATTCCAAAACTATCAGCAGCCCAATCTGCTATATCAAAGCTTCTGCCTGGAATATAAATTTGAATACATTCTGTGGTAAAACCCCAACCCATTGCCAAAAAGGTAATGATGGCAAAAATTTTATTTTTTTCTGACTTGCTAATATTTGTTCTTGCAAAAGGGATGTAAAACAACAGTGCCAACACCCCAAATATACCTGCATGCACCCACTTGTCAAAGTGTATTTTTTCCAACAATGCACCCCATCCCTCAAGTGGTGGTAAATCCGACTTTGGTAAACATATTAATACCAACACCAATAGAAACCAAAGGATTCCAGGTACAAAGGATATAAAACGTAATTTTTTCAATAGAAGATAAAATTATCCAACCAAAGCGGCATATGCATCTGCACTCATTAATAAATCAAGTGCTGCTGCATTATCAATGGTCATTTTTATCATCCAGCCTTCTCCGTATGGATCACTGTTCACCAATTCTGGATTCGCTTCCAATGCTGCGTTCACTTCTGTAATGGTTCCGGCAATCGGTAAAAACAAGTCACTCACTGTTTTAACCGCCTCAACTGTACCAAATACTGCTTCTGCAGGTAAAGATTTTCCAACTGCATTGATGTCGATAAATACGATATCACCCAACTCATGCTGTGCAAAATCTGTAACACCAACCGTTGCAGTATTGCCTTCAATTAGAATCCACTCGTGGTCTTTGGTGTATTGTAAATTCGCTGGATAGTTCATTTGAATATTTTTTTGGCTGCAATTTAAGAGAATTTAACGGTCTATGTCAAAA
The DNA here is from genome assembly GCA_903871575.1 of uncultured Bacteroidota bacterium. Lineage (GTDB taxonomy): Bacteria > Bacteroidota > Bacteroidia > Chitinophagales > Chitinophagaceae > Ferruginibacter. The sequence goes on along the minus strand of CAIQHJ010000046.1, from coordinate 1,203 downwards.
TTATTCAACTCCATTAAATTAATACAACCTGGTTTTGTTTTTTGTTTATCGGTGTTGATGTTCAAGATGTTTAACTATTTCATCATTTCCATTTTCATCATCACATTTTCAATTGGCCTGTCGGCACTACCTTTTTTTACGGCAGCAATTTTGTCTATTACATCCAAACCACTAACAACTTCTCCAAAAACGGTATAATTCATATCAAGGAAAGCGGTGCCGCCAACTGTTTTGTAGGTGTTTTTTTGCTGAGCTGTATAGGTTATGCCATTTTGTTGTTCGATGCTAAACAACTCACTTTCGCTAGAAGGTTTTCCTTGAACCAAGTAAAATTGACATGCACTGCTTGCTTTTGTTGGATTGCCATCTCTTGCTGCACACAATGCCCCTTTTTTATGGATGATGTTTTTATTGAACTCTGCAGGAATTCTTTCCATATCTCCGCCGCCCATTCCCAACATGGCGCCAGCTGCTGCGTTTTTACTGCTTGGGTCTCCACCCTGAATCATGAAGCCTTGAATTACACGATGAAACAACAAGCTATCATAAAATCCGGTTTGAACCAACTTGATAAAATTGTCTCTGTGCTTTGGTGTAGAATCGTAAAGTTTTACAATGATAACGCCCATGCTGGTGGTGATTTTTACTTTTGATTTACCTTCTGTGTATGGGTTTTTTGCAGTTTGTGCAATGGATGTGAAGGCAAGCGTGAAAAATGCTGCTACGAAAAATAAGATGATTTTTGATTTCATGTGTTGTTGTTTAAATAAATTCTTGAGATTGAAAATATAGCAAAATATGATCTTTTAAAAAATTTTCTTGTTCAAACAAATCAAAAGCAGGCAATGCTTTTAATTGCGTGTAATGTGGCCAGCCTTCTTCATCATTTCCATCGCAGCAATAATATCCACTTTGCATCAAAACACTACAAACCGCAATGTGCATCAAATCTTGTTTCTGCTCTTTGCTGAATTCCTGCGGACCCTGACCCAATTCCTGCACCCCAATCAACAACAAAATGCCATTCATGTCTGGCTTTATCCCAAATCGTTCCTTCAGTTTTATCCTCAACTTCAGCCAACGTACCTGTAAATCTTCTTCTAAGGGTTGCATGACGCAAATGTAAGTAATAACTAAATCCCGATTATCTTTGTGGCCTTATCAAAATTTAAAATAATAGATTTATATGTTACAGGTAAATGT
>CAIQHJ010000045.1 GCA_903871575.1 uncultured Bacteroidota bacterium | reverse complement strand
GTGGCAGGCTACAACATCAGCGTGGAAGGTGGTTTGAGGTATTATTTTTCTAAACGTTTCTTTCTGGAAGGAACAGCCAAAACTGGATATGTTAGATATGTAAACGCGTTGGCCAATACCAATCAATTAAAAAACAATTATGCCAAACATGGATTTGGATATTTCGAATTGATTGGATTGATTGGTTATGACATTCCGTTTAAATAAGTTTCATAGCATTCAAACAACATTTGCTCATGTACGAACACAAAAAACAATCCTTAGCCAGTAAAACGATTTACCTAAAAAGGTTGCGAAAAAACATCTTAATTGCAACAATGGTGTTGATGGTCAGTTTGCTTATTGGTGTAGTTGGGTATAAAATAACCATACCCGAAATGGACTGGTACGACAGTTTGTTGAATGCCTCCATGATATTGAGTGGAATGGGCCCGATCATCGATAGCCATATTGTTTTAACCAAAACAGCCAAAGTATTTGCTTCTATATATGCATTGTTTAGCGGCATCACTTTTCTCTCTACATTCGGTATTTTGTTGGCTCCAATCTTGCATCGATTTTTTCATAAACTGCATATCGAAAGCGACAATATAAATTAACTGCAACCCACTGCTGATGAACCTTACAGAGAAAAGCGATATTGTCAAATCAATTGCCACACAGTTGGGATTTGAGCATTGTGGAATTGCGAAAGCAGTGTATTTGGATGAGGATGCTAGAAGATTGGAAAAATGGCTTCATCATGGATTACATGGAAAAATGCAGTACATGGAAAATCATTTCGATTTGCGAACAAACCCCACGCTTTTGGTTCCTGGAGCAAAATCTGTCATCACTTTATTAAAAAATTATTTTCCAAACGAAACGCCCTCCAACACCGAAAACAAAATTGCCAAGTACGCATATGGCAAAGACTATCATGAGGTAATTCGACAAAATTTGCGGGCTTTTCATTTTTTGTTGCAAGAGCAATTGGGCAACATCAACGGAAGAGGCTTTGTAGACAGCGCGCCTGTTTTGGAAAGAAGCTGGGCGCAGCGATCGGGTTTGGGTTGGATAGGAAAAAATGGAAACCTCATTCATAAAAAAGCAGGTTCTTTCTTTTTTATTGCTTCCTTAATTGTAGATGTGGAATTCGAGTATGATTTGCCGTTAGCAAAAGATTACTGTGGCACTTGTACCCAATGCATCGACCAATGCCCAACAGAAGCCATCCTCCCAAATAAAGTCATCGACGCAAGCAAATGCATTTCTTATTTCACCATCGAACTAAAAGATGCGCTTATCCCCGATCAAATGAAAAACAAATTCAACAACTGGATGTTTGGTTGCGATGTTTGTCAGGATGTATGCCCTTGGAATAGATTTTCAACACCTACACAAGAACCTGCATTTCAACCTTTACAAGAAATACTTCAATTTACACCAAAGGATTGGGAGGAAATGACAAAAATAGAATTTGACCAAATCTTTAAAGATTCTCCCATCAAAAGAAGCAAATACGAAGGCATCAAAAGAAATTTACAATTTTTACAAACTTCACATGATGAATAAATCGCTGCAACAATTGGTTGATGCATCCCAAAAACCATTTCGAAAAATTATTGGATTGATGAGTGGCACTTCATTAGATGGATTGGATATTGTATTGTGTAATGTGCATGGAAGCGGATTACATACAAATGTTGTTGTTGAACATTTTACAACAATTGACTATGATCATCAATTTGTTTCAGACATCAAATCTGTTTTTTCTACAAAACAAGTTTCCTTGCAGCAACTCTGTTTGATGAATGTGAAAATAGCTGCTGTACATGCCGATATGCTACTCAAATGTTTGGAAGAATGGCAAGTGGCTTCAAACACCATTGATTTCATTGCAAGTCATGGACAAACGATTTTTCATTCGCCAAACAGTTTTCACCAGTTGGAGGGTTTTGGCAATGCGACATTGCAAATTGGGGATGGCGATCATCTGGCTGTAAAAACAGGCATCATTACAATTTCGGATTTCAGACAACGACAAGTAGCGGCAGGTGGTGAAGGTGCGCCGTTGGCCGCTTATGGCGATTATTTGCTTTTTGGAAAAAACAATTTCGATACCGTTTTGCTCAACATCGGCGGCATTGCAAATCTTACATATATACCTACCAACACAGGATTTGAAGCTGTTATGTGTAGTGACATTGGACCCGGCAATACGCTTCTCAATCAATGGATGGCAGCAAATGTTGAAGGGATGAGTTTCGATAAAGATGCGTTGGTAGCAAAAAAAGGAAAAATCAATTACAATCTATTGAATGCGTTGCTGGCAGATGATTTTTTTAAGCTTCCTTTTCCAAAATCAACCGGACCAGAATTGTTTAATTTGAATTACGTTGATGCCGCATTACAGTTGGCAAATACAACTGCGATTTCGCTAGAAGACATGATGGCTACATTAACAGCATTTACCGCCAATGGAATTATTATGGCCATAGAAAATTTGTTGAGAAAGG
>CAIQHJ010000044.1 GCA_903871575.1 uncultured Bacteroidota bacterium | reverse complement strand
CTAACCCAGCACTAGCAAGTGCGTTGACACCTCAAACAGTAAAAGGAATTGTAGTGTACCATGTTTTGGGCAGCAGAGCATTTACAAATAATTTCCCTACCACAGAAACAGGATATCCAACTTTGTTGAATTCAGCAATTCCAACGCATCCCGGTTTAAAGTTGCAAGCAACCTTTACACCACCCAATCCATTTGTAACATCTGCAACAGTAAAAGATGTATACAGCAATTCACCAGCGGCTAATATTTTTATAAATGCACAGCCATTAACTCCTGATCCATTAGGAACCAGCGATCAGAATTTTGTAAATGGGGTGATGCATAAAATCAGTAAAGTATTGTTGCCTCAATAATATCCAATTCATTTTATAAATATCAAAGCTCGTGGAAACACGGGCTTTTTTTTTGCCCCCTAAATCCCCCCGAAGGGGCCATTTCATTTCGGAAATAAAAAAGCTTCGTCATCCTTTGTGCAGAGGGAGAATAAAAAGGTTTGGAAGGTTCAAAAGGTTCAATTTGTTCAAGTGGGTTGTTTCTATGTTGAAACAGAGGGCAATAAAATATTTGTCAAAAAAAGAAAACAAGTTTTAAAGCACGAGCATTTTCATTAATTCCCAAAGCTTGTTTCAAAGTAAAATGCAACCTTTTGGACCAATTGAACAGCTTCAACCTTTTTAACTTGTTGTACGATTAATTCAATTTAATTTCAAACATCTTTGGCCATCGCTTACCTGTGATTAAAAAATGCGTAGTGGCAGAATCATACGCAATACCATTCAACACATCGGTACGATTGGGCACATAATCTGCTTGCTGCAATAAATTGTTCAAGTATATTTTTCCAGCAACAATGCCCGATTCTGCGTCGATTTTTACTATAACATTCGATTGGTAAACATTCGCATAAATAAATCCATTTACATACTCCAATTCATTCAAATAGGGAATAGAACCTTGGTTGTCTTTTACCGAAATGGTGCTTTTTACTTTAAAACTATTGGGGTCTACAAAATAAATATTGGCACTGCCATCGCTGATGATCAAATTGATGGAATCATGTGTAATACCCCAGCCTTCGTAAGGCCAGTCAAATGTTTTGATGGGCTTGGAAATGTTTGATACATCATATTGATACACTTTGTTGTTTTCCCAAGTCAGCTGATAAATGCTGTTCTTAAAAATGGTCATGCCTTCGCCAAAAATGTCTGTAGAACCCATCATATACTTTTGCTTTACAGCGCCCGACTTTTTATCTGTAATGCGCAAGGATGAATTTTCATAATCACCCGTGCTTTCAAATAATTTTCCTTCGAAGAGTTCTAAGCCTTGGGTATAGGCACTCGTATCGTGCGGGTATTGACTGATAATGGTATAAGAAATATTGGATGGTGCTTCAATGCCAACGTGTGGCGTTTCAATTTCTGCGTCATGATCTGGCGTTTTTTCTCCACCACATGCGCAAATGCCAACCAATAAAATCAACCAACTGTACTTCATGTATCTCAATTTTATACGCAAAAATAAGATTACCAACATCAGCTTCATAAAAAATAAAAAAGAAAACCCTGTTTTACTTGCATTTCTAATTGCGAGTTTATATTTTTATAAAACCTCTGAGACAATATTTATCTTTCTCATCATTTATAAATGTTGCTCCAACTCCAATCTCTAAGATAACTAAACCATCACCCAAAGAATTCATATCCTCCTAAAAGACTGTTCCATATCGTATTGAAAAATGATTTACATTCAATCATTTTTTTAATATCGTTTCATGAAGTCAATTATATTCTTTTTACTTTGTATCGGTACAATGTCATTGCAAGCGCAACGCATTTGCCAATCGACAGAATATGCCAATAGATGGGGACATCTAACCGAAAATTCCCCAGTGTCTTCTTCCAACTCATCTAGAGACACGGTTGCCAACGAAATCATTACCATTCCGGTTGTGGTACACATCATTTACAACAACGCACAACAAAATATCAGCGATGCACAGGTGATATCTCAATTAAAAGTCATCAACGAAGATTTTAGAAGATTGAATGCTGATGCGGCTTTTACACCTTCCGCCTTTTTGAATGCTGCCGCCGACAGTCGAATTATGTTTTGCTTGGCACAGGTAGATCCCAGAGGTCGCCCTAAAAAAGGCATCATTCGAAAACAAACCACCAAAACCAGCTTTACATATGATGACGCGATGAAGTTTAGTGCTGCTGGTGGAGATGATGCTTGGGATGCCAGAAAATATTTGAACATTTGGGTTTGCAATATGCAAGGTAATAGTTTGGGCTATGCAACCGAGCCGGGTTCTCCTTTGGATAAAGATGGAGTGGTTATTCAATACAATGCTTTTGGAAATGTAGGTTCTTTAAATCCGCAATTCAATAAAGGTAGAACGGCCACACATGAAATTGGGCATTGGTTGGGTTTAAAGCATATTTGGGGCGACGACAATTGCGGCAATGATTACATCGACGATACCCCAACACAAGAATCTTACAACAACAACTGCCCATCTTTTCCGCATCTGAGTGCTTGTTCGCCCAATGCCAATGGTGATATGTTCATGAATTTTATGGACTATACAAATGATGCCTGTATGAATATGTTTACCAATGGACAGAAATCAACAATGAGGGGTTTGTTTGCCGTGAATGGCTATCGCAATTCGTTTATGTTTTCATTTGCTTGCGACAGTTCGCTATCTACTGGCGCACCCTTGCCTACACCAACCGATACAACATCCGTGGTTGTGCCTGTTGAAGTATCCACAATAAAAATGTATCCCAATCCGGTTCATCAAACATTGCATATTGCATCAACTTTAGAAGGCATCGATGGAGAACTTAAATTGATTCGAATCTTCAATACAACCGGAAAACTTTTGCTATCGAAATCAATTGTCGGCTCATCAGAGAATATCGACTTGAGCGCACTTGCACCGGGCATATACATCGTTCATATTGGCGTTGGAAAATCTGCCATAAAAAAGAAACTAATCAAGATTTAACATTTTTCTTTGGGGGTTAAATGGCGTGCCAGTGTGTTTATCATGCTGGCATGCTTATTTTTGTGCAGCATATTTTCATCTTTTAAATTCCCCAATGAAAAAATTTATATTAAGTGTAAGCTGCATTATCTGCACATCTGCTTTGTTTGCTCAAATTCAATTTGACCATTCTCTCAAACGGAAAGCCGACAGCCTTAAAAATGCGGTTGCCAAAAATTTAAATATCCCTGCAAGTTTGTCAAACGATGAAATTATACAAGGTTTAAAAGAAGCTTTAACATTAGGTACATCCAATAGTGCCATACAACTCGGTGCGGAAAATGGATTTTTTTTGAATCCCCAATTGAAAATAAATATGCCTGCAGAAGCCGCGAAAGTAGAATCGACTTTACGTAAAATGGGTATGGGCAAAATGGTCGACAATGCAATTCTGTCCATGAACAGAGCGGCAGAAGATGCATCAGGAGAAGTAAAGGATATTTTTATTCAAGCCATTACAAACATGACCATAACCGATGGCATGAACATTTTAAAAGGGAATAACACAGCAGCAACCGATTATCTTAAATCTTCTACCACGGTCCAACTCACTGAAAAGATGCGACCAATAATCGAAAATTCTCTCGCAAAAGTAAATGCAACCAAATATTGGAAAGATGTATTCACAAACTACAACCAATTTTCAGTAAAAAAAATCAACCCCGATTTAGTGGCTTATGTAACCGATAAAGCATTGGCAGGTTTATTTGTTACAATTGCTGAGGAAGAGCAAAAAATAAGAAAAGACCCTGCTGCCAGGGTCTCCGAAATATTGAAAAAAGTATTTGCGCAATAAGCTCCAATTCTCAACACATTTTATTTGATGATTTTCATTTCTGCGATAAGATTTTTTGCGCCTGCAAATTTGTCGATAATGAAAAGCACGTATCTAATATCTACCATGATGTTTCTGCAAATTGTTGCATCGTAATTGATGTCGCTCATCGTCCCTTCCCAAACCCTGTCAAAATTCAATCCAACCAAATTGCCATAAGCATCCAACGCCGGACTGCCAGAGTTTCCACCTGTGGTGTGATTGGCTGCAATAAAACAAACGGGTTGCTTGCCATTTACACCATAAGGTCCAAAATCTTTTGCTTGGTATAAATCAATGAGTTTTTGCGGAACATCAAACTCATAATCGCCTGGTTTGTATTTTTCCATGATGCCATCCATGTAGGTGTAGTAGTCATATTTCATGCCATCTCGAGGTTGATAACCCATTACATTTCCATATGTCAATCGAAGTGTACTGTTGGCATCAGGATAAAACTTTTGCTCTTTAAAAACTTCCATTTGCGCTTTTACATAACTACGTTGCAGTTGATTGATTTCATTTTGATTTTTATTGTAGAACGGAGCTACTTGTTGTGAATAGGTCTTGCTAATGTCTACATACAATTGAAACAAGGTGTCGCTCGTTATGCGTGTTTTAAATTCATTTGCCGACATGGTCATCATGTTTTTGATGTTGTCATAAACCGTTAAAACAGAAGCGGTGTACATTTCATTAGCCAAATCTTCGATGCTGTGATTGATTAGTGCATTGCTTAACATTGGTGATACCGCAGCGGCGTTTTGGTCATTCACATACCTCGACATCAATTTGATGAAGAGTTGGCGATCCAATTCGGGGTCGTACTCTTTAAAGATATCTTCTAAGCGGTCAAGATTTTTTTTATTTCGATCGATGTTTGCTGCAGCATCTTTCTTTTCGTTTTCCGCTATGATATTGGCTGTAGTTGCAGCAATGTTGAACAATTCTATACGGGGGATAATTTCATTATAGTAGTCTCTCTGCAACGCATATGCTTTATTGAGTTCATAAGCCGCTTCAAGTTGAGGCAGCAATTGTCCATAAGATTCTTTCCAAGCAGGGTTTGCGTTTACCCGTTGCAGAAAGATGGTTTCCCTATCTTTTTTCTTTTGTATGGCATTGCTTTTTTGAAGTCCCAATACTTCACCTTGCCATTTTTTATAAGCGTTTTCAATGCTGGCGTATTTGGCTGCATATTTTATTTTGATGGCTTCATCTTTTACCATGAAACGCTTCATCAATTCAAGGATATCGTGGCGAATATTAATTTTTGCGGGATCGTAAATGTCTTTGATTTGTTGTATAGCATAAGCGGAGAGGTATTCGTTTGTTTTCCCAGGGAATCCAAAAACCATGGTAAAGTCGCCAGCTTTCATTCCTTTTAAAGATATGTTTAAAGCGCGTTTAGGCGTATATGGGATGTTGTTGGGAGAGTAGGCTGCTGGATGATTGTCTTTATCTGCATAAATGCGAAACATAGAAAAGTCGCCGGTATGTCTGGGCCACATCCAGTTGTCGGTGTCTTTTCCGAAATTGCCTATCGAAGCGGGCGGAGCACCAACCAATCGCACATCTTTATACGTTTCCGTAACAAATAAATAGTAGGCATTCCCATCAAAAAAAGGACGAATAATTACATCCTGATAGCTATTTTTTTTGTAGCTCGATTTTAGGGTGGCTATGTTTTGATCAATTGTAGTTTGCCGCTCTTTTTCGGATAATTTAGAGTTGATGTTTTTCAAAATGGATGATGAAACATCTTCAATGCTTACAATAAAAGAAACGAACAAACCAGGGTTTTGCAATTCCTCGTTTTTGTTGTAAGCCCAAAATCCGTTTTGAATGTAATTGTGTTCGATGGATGAGTGATTTTGAATGGCATCAAAACCACAATGATGATTGGTTAAAATCAATCCTTCGTTTGAAATGACTTCTGCAGTACAAAAACCGCCCAAACTCACAATAGCATCTTTTAGGCTGCTTTTGTTGATGTTGTAAATGTCGGAGGCTTTAATTTTCATCCCCATTTTTTTCATTTCTTTCTCGTTCAACGTTTGCAGCAATTGTGGCAACCACATGCCTTCGTCGGCAAAAGATTTAACGGAACATACCAAAAGGAGCAAAGCTGTAATGAATTGTTTTTTCATCGTGTTTATTTTATGAGTAGTTTATGTAATCTTTTTACTTCGCCGATTTCGGTGTCTGTAAGGGGTTGGTTACTGTTTACTTTATTCTGTAAAAATAAGGCCATTTTGTGTTGCGGATACTTTTCTAATAATTCCAAAAGCAAAGGTTTGGCTTCAGCGTCTTTTTCAAATGATGGTGCTTTTTCTATTTTTTCGGAACGGAAGCGGGTTGGTTTCTTCTTGATGATGGCCTCCAATGTTGCCAGTTGTGTATCAGCGATGAGTCCAGATTGTTTTGCTTTGGCATGTAATCCTTCCAATTGTTTTTTACTCAATCCTCCAAGGTTGCAATATTGCTGATGCAGGCTTACAATGAAAACATGATCCGGTTTATCGGCTTTTAATGTTTCAAGGATTTGTAGAACGATGTCGAGCGGCATAATCAGTTGGGAATGTTTAAAAAGTTCAATCGGTTGATTTGGTTGCTAAGATATTGTGATTCAAGAAACAAAAAGACAAAAAAAAACTTATTGACTCCAACGATACAAAAGTAATTTGGAGTCAATAAGCATTATTAACATTTGAAACGTATTGAACCTTTCAAACTTTTTCAACCTAAATTAAATATCTATTGCTTCGCCATAAGCCGCAGCGGTAGCTTCTTTCAAACCTTCGCTCATGGTTGGATGCGGATGAACGGCATTCAAAATTTCATGCGCTGTGGTTTCTAATTTACGGGCAACAACCGCTTCGGCAATCATTTCAGTAACGTTGTTTCCTATCATGTGGCAACCCAAAAATTCGCCATATTTGGCGTCGTAGATTACTTTAATAAATCCATCGGTAGATCCACCGGCAACAGCTTTTCCGCTGGCAATGAATGGGAATTTACCAACCTTGATTTCATATCCTGCATCTTTAGCAGCTTTTTCTGTATAACCAACTGATGCAATTTCTGGATAAGTATATGTGCAGCCTGGAATATTGTTGTAATCCATAGGCTCTGGTTTGTGTCCGCTCAAATGTTCTGCAGCATTAATGCCTTCTTTTGCAGCAACATGCGCCAGTGCTTGACCTGGGGTACAATCACCAATCGCATACAAACCTGCTACAGATGTTTGTTGATTGGCGTCTACAATAATTTTTCCTTTATCCGTTTTAACACCCAATGATTCCAAGCCAATGTTTTCAATGTTGGCAACTACACCTACTGCACTCAGCAAAATATCTGCTTCCAACACCACTTCGCCAGCTGCTGTCTTCACCGTAGCTTTAACGCCATTGCCAGCAGTATCAACTTTAATCACTTCACTGTTGGTCATGATGTTGATGCCTTGTTTTTTGAATTGTTTTTCCATTTCCTTGCTGATGTCTTCATCTTCTACTGGAACAATGCGCGGCATAAATTCTACGATGGTAACTGCTGTACCCATGCTGTTGTAGAAGTAGGCAAATTCGCTACCTATTGCACCACTACCACAAATGATCATTGATTTTGGTTGCGTTGGCAAGGTCATGGCTTCTCTATAACCAATGATTTTTTTACCATCGATGGGCATGGTTGGCAATTGACGCGCGCGTCCACCTGTTGCGAGAACGATGTTCTTAGCTTCGAGGGTTTGTTTGCTGCCATCTGCTGCTGTAACTTCCAATTTATTGGCTGTCATTAATTTACCATTGCCAATAATGACATCAATTTTGTTTTTCTTCATCAAAAACTGAATGCCTTTACTCATTTTATCGGCAACTCCGCGACTGCGCTTAATCACGTTTTCAAATTCTGCAATGGCCGAATCTATTTTGATGCCATAATCGGCAGCATGTTTTGCGTATTCAAATACTTGAGCACTTTTAAGCAATGCCTTTGTAGGGATACAGCCCCAGTTTAGACAAATACCACCCAAACTTTCTCTTTCTACAATTGCAACTTTTTTTCCTAGTTGGCTAGCTCTGATTGCCGCAGGATAACCACCAGGTCCACTGCCTAAAACGATTACATCGTATGTCATAAGATTGATTTTTAATTATTGATTGCGAAAATAACTTGAAATAGGGGATTGACCAAAGGATATAGTAAGGATTTTATTTAGCATAGGCTGGATAAAGCTAGATAGGCTGGATAAGCTAGATAAGCTAGATAGGCTAGATAAGCTGGATAGATTAAATAGGAATTTCATTTTGTGGGTTAATTGTTTAGGCATCCAGTATCCAGCATCCAGTATCCAGCATCCAGTATCCAGTATCCAGCATCCAGCATCCAGCATCCAGTATCCAT
>CAIQHJ010000043.1 GCA_903871575.1 uncultured Bacteroidota bacterium | reverse complement strand
CGTACCGTTTACGCAGAAGGCTCTCCAGAAGCAGATGCATACAGCAACAAAGAAGGACAACCTGCTGCAACATTGAGAATGCGCGTTCAAAATGTACAACTCCTCAGTGGCAACAACGAAAATGCCAACAACAACCAAAACGAACAAAGCAACTTTGCACAGGAAAACAGTTATGCTAAGCCCGCTGCACACAGCAATCCTGTTGTTATAGAAAAATCAGCCTTGTCCGCATCTGATGCAGACAGCGTTCCATTTTAATTCTAAAACAAATGAATATCTTAGCTCCTCCAATGAGGAGCTTTTTTTATGTTTTTTATTTGTTCCTTTCATCAATTGTTGAAACATTAATTCAAAATAATGACCAAGAAACTTTCACTTCAAATTCGTCTAATAGGCTTATTGTCTTTGCATTGCCTTTGCGCATTTTCACAAACCAACTGGACTCGTTTCGTCAATCCAATGATTGGAACCGGTGGTCATGGACATACTTACCCCGGCGCAACCCTGCCGCATGGGATGGTGCAATTAAGTCCTGATACCCGATTGGAAGGTTGGGACGGTTGTGGCGGATATCATTATTCCGATAATTATATTTATGGCTTTTCGCACACCCATCTTAGCGGAACAGGGTGCAGCGATTATGGTGATATTTTATTGATGCCAGGAAGCGGAATTCCTTCGCCTGATAACAAAATTTATGGATCTCCCTTTACACATGTAACTGAAATTGCTAAACCAGGGTATTATTCAGTTAATCTCACTAAACCCGACATAGATGTAGAGTTGACCACAACAGAAAGAGTGGGATACCATCATTATATTTTTAATTCACCAAAGAACAGTTTCATCATCATCGATTTAAAACACCGCGATCAAGTGATAGAATCCAGTATAAAAATTGAAGACAGCATCACCATTAGTGGAATGAGAAGAAGCAAAGCGTGGGCGAAAAATCAGTATGTGTATTTTGTGATGAAGTTGTCGCAACCCATTAAAAACTGGGGAATATGGAGAAATAATATTGAAGACGATACGCTTACCAACGAAGCAAATGGAAATGACATCAAAGCGTATATCTATTTTAAAAGAGTAGAAGCAAGAGACGTGTATGTGAAAGTGGCTATCTCGAATGTGAGTTTTGAAGGTGCTAAAAAAAATATGGAGGCCGAAACTGCAGGGAAATCCTTTTCGGAGGTGCGGGATGAAGCCAAGAAAAAATGGAACGATGAATTGTCGAAAATTACCATTAGCAGCACCGACACCAACAAACTCAATATCTTTTATACGGCACTTTACCATACAGCTATTGTACCCAATATCAATATGGATGTTGATGGCCAATACCGTGGCATGGATAATCAAATTCACCAGGCCATTGGATTTGATTACTATTCCGTTTTTTCTTTATGGGATACATACAGAGCTGCTCATCCATTGTATACGATTATCGATAAAAAAAGAACACTTGATTACATCAAAACATTTTTGGTTCAATATGAGCAAGGAGGGAGATTGCCGGTTTGGGAATTGGCCTCCAACGAAACTGATTGTATGATTGGATACCACAGCGTTCCTGTTATTGTAGATGCCTTTCAAAAAGGCATCACCAACTTCAACACAGAATTGGCTTTGAATGCCATGCTCAAATCTGCCAACTGGCCACACCTCGGACTTCCGGCTTACACTGCAAATGGCGTTATTGCTGTAGAAGATGAACATGAAAGCGTGAGCAAACAATTGGAATATGCCTACGATGATTATTGCATTGCCCTGTTTGCAAAATCTATAGGCGATCAAAAAACATATGAATCCTTCATCAAAAGAGCACAGTATTATAAAAATATTTTTGATCCAACTACAGGATTCATGCGTCCTAGAAAAAATGGGGGATGGCTGCAACCTTTTGAGCCAAGAGAAGTAAATAACCATTTTACCGAAGCCAACAGCTGGCAGTATTCTTTCTATTTTCCACAAGATATCAATGGTTTTATTCAAATGATTGGCGGAAAAGACATGCTCGAAAAAAAGTTAGACGAGTTGTTTTCAGCAAGTTCTCAAACAACAGGCCGCGATCAAAGTGATATTACCGGTTTGATTGGACAATATGCACACGGAAATGAACCCAGTCATCATATCGCATACTTATACAATTATACCCGTCATCCTTATAAAGCACAGTTTTATACCCATAAAATTATGCAGGAGTTTTACAAAAACAATCCAGATGGATTAATTGGAAACGAAGATTGTGGTCAGATGAGTGCATGGTATGTGATGAGTGCTTTGGGCTTTTATCCGATCACACCTGGTAACAATTCCTACATGATTGGCGCGCCTCAATTTTCAAAAGCCGAAATTCATTTAGAAAATGGCAAATCTTTTATTATTGATGCAGCCGGCGCTAACAACCAAAAATTTTATATTCAATCTGCAACCAAAACAACTTCAAATTCTAATCGCTTCATCAAATGGAAATATCCATTCTTAAATCATGCCGATATTGCCAATGGCGGAGCTATTCATTTTAAGATGGGCGAAAAACCAAGAAATTGTTTCAACATGCCCATCACCGACTCCACTTTAGCAGATTTGGGAAAACAAATTTTGGTGCTGAATCCCATTATCAACGGCGGACAAATTTCTTTCACACAACAAAAAACTATCAGCATCAGCAGCGTTCAAGCCAACGTGCAATTGATGTATCGATTCAATAACAAAAATTCAAAAGGAGATTGGATACCATACAGCAGTCCATTCACGATAAATGAATCTACAGAGATCGCTGCTATAGCTGTTGACCAATTGGGCAACAAAAGTTTTGAAACATCAGCATCTTACAAAAAAAATAATAAAGACTGGCAAATACACCTCAACACAACTTTCGAACCACAATACGAAGCAGGCGGAGCAGAAGGATTAATAGATGGTGTAAATGGCACAACCAATTGGCGGATGGGAAATTGGCAAGGATATCAATTGCAAAATGTGGATGCGATGATTGATTTGAAAACCAAGAAAAATATAGGATTGGTAACAGTTGGTTTTTTACAAGACGTAGGTGCATGGATTGTGATGCCAAAAAATGTAACGGTGTATGTTTCAGAAGACAGCATCGATTTTATAAAAGTATTTAGTGCCGAAGATATTGTAGCCATTGCCGATTTAAAACCTCAGGTTAAAAAATTAGCTGCAGCATTTTCACCTCAATCCGTAAGATACATTCGAATTGTAGCTACGCAATATGGCAAGTTGCCTTCCTGGCATGAAGGTGCAGGTGGAGATACCCATATTTTTGTGGATGAAGTTGATGTAGAATAATTGATATAAAGAAAAAGGCAATCCCCGATAATTCGAGGATTGCCTTTTTAATTTTTCTAGGATTATTATTTTAAATGACTTCTTTTTTTGCTGTATCCAAAGTAGATCACAAAGCCAATGGCGAGCCAAACAAACAAACGCAACCAATTCGTCCATCCCAATCCCAATATCATTGCCGCACATACCAAGATACCTAAAATTGGAACCAATGGAACCAATGGCGTTTTAAATTGACGGGGCAAATTGGGGTCGGTTTTTCTTAAGATAATTACGGCAGCACAAACCAAAATGAACGCAAACAAAGTGCCGATACTTGTCATGTCACCCACCACTTCTCCAGGAACAAATGCAGCAAATGCGCCTACCAAAATCATGATAATCAAATTTGCCTTGTAAGGTGTTTTGTATTTTGGATGTACCTCGCTAAAAATTGGAGGCAATAAACCATCTTTACTCATCGAATAAAAAACACGACTTTGTCCCAATAACATAACCAATATAACTGATGAAAATCCAGCTAAAATGGCGACGGTTACCAGCTTGCCAAGCCATGCATAACCCGGCATATATTTATTAATGGCTGCAACAACCGACGCTTCTTTACCATCTGTTCTAAAAAATTCTACAGGAGCCATACCCGTGAGCACATGTGCAAACAAGATGTATAAAACGGTACACACGGCCAAAGACCCTAAGATGCCAATTGGCATTGCCGTTTTTGGATTTTTTGTTTCTTGAGCTGCTGTACTCACCGCATCAAATCCGATAAATGCAAAGAACACAACACCCGCCGCACCCAAAATACCCATGATTCCACCATAGTGATGGTCTATACCGGAGCTGTCTGTGTATATCGAACTTGCAGGAATATAATTATCATGGTTAATGGGATTGATAAAACTCCATCCAAAAATGATGATCATAATTACAATCGATACTTTAGTAATCACAATCAACCCATTTACAAAAGCAGATTCTTGTGTTCCTTTTATCAACAACAAACTCAACAAGCTTACAATGCCCAATGCCGGGATATTCATCATACCGTGATGAACAACGCCCGCAGCATCTGCAATAGATTTTTCGAAAGGAGAGTGACACCATTCATAGGCAATGGGTTTTAAGTGCAATACTTGTACGAGCAAATTATTTAAATATTCGCTCCAAGCAATGCCTACAGTAGCAGCACCTACGGCATATTCCAATACCAAATCCCAGCCAATAACCCAAGCCAGCAACTCACCCATGGTGGCATAAGTATACGTATACGCACTTCCAGAAATAGGGATTGACGAAGATAACTCTGCATAACACAAACCCGCTAAAGCACAACCAATAGCAGCTACGATAAACCCGATGGTAACAGACGGTCCAGCATTTTGTGCAGCAGCTGCTGCAGTTCTAACAAAAAGTCCGGCCCCAATGATGGCGCCAATACCTAATGCCACTAACGACCCTGCGCTTAATGTACGCTTTAAACCTTTTTCATTGTCTCCAGCTTCTGCCATAAGCAGATGCATTGGTTTTTTTGTAAATAAACCCATTTGATTTTTGTTTTTATAATAAAATGAAATTGAAAAATAAGAAATAATTTCTTCATTTACACAAAACATTTCAGAACAACTTTATCTTCAAACATCATCTTCTCGAGGCGAGCATTCGGTTTTAAATATTATATTGCAACCATAACAACCAAATATGCATTCTACATCGCATTCTGTTTCAAAACCCAATCGGCTTACAACTTATATTGTTTTTGGTATGCTCTTAGGCATTGTTGCCGGGTATATTATTCATGCATATGCCTCACCAGCTTTCATAAAAGATTTTGCGCCCAAAATAAAATTATTGGCTACCATATTTTTACGCCTCGTGCAAATGATCATTGCGCCGCTCGTTTTTGCCACGCTGGTTGTGGGCATTGCTAAATTAGGCGACCTCAAAACCGTTGGACGGGTAGGTGGGAAAGCGATGATTTGGTTTATTACCGCTTCTTTGCTCAGTCTTACTTTGGGATTGATTTTGGTAACGATAACCAAACCGGGTGTAGGTGTAAACATTGCCAATGCAGATTTGGAAGGTGCTAAAGACTTAATGGGCAAGACGAAAGAATTTTCATTGGAAAAGTTTATCGAGCATGTTTTTCCTAGAAGTGTTGTGGAGGCCATGGCTTCGAATGAAATATTGCAATTGGTTGTGTTTTCTATTTTCTTTGGTGTAGCCATTACAGCTATTGGAAAAAAAGGCGAAAACATCATCAACGCTTTGGATTCTCTTTCTCATGTTGTATTGAAAATGGTGACCTATGTGATGAACCTCGCGCCAATTGGTGTTTTCGGCGCTATGACAGCCGTTATCGCAGTAAAAGGTTTGGGCATTTTGCAAACCTATGCATATTATATCGGCTCCTTTTATTTGGGGTTGCTGGTACTTTGGTTGCTGCTTTTATTGGTTGGCTATCTGATTTTGAAAAGTAGATTGAAAGTACTATTGAAAAGATTGTACAGCCCCATGACCATTGCATTCAACACGGCCAGCAGCGAAGCCGTTTTTCCAAAAATGGTGGAAGAAATGGAGCGCTTTGGCTGCGATAAAAAAATTGTATCCTTTACTTTACCGCTGGGCTATTCGTTTAATTTAGATGGCAGCATGATGTACATGACTTTTGCCAGTATGTTCATTGCTCAAGCATATAATATTACTGCAGTTACCGAACATCTTGAAACACAAATTGCCATGCTGTTGGTCTTTATGCTCACGAGTAAAGGTATTGCCGGCGTGCCCCGGGCTTCATTGGTCGTGGTGTTGGCCACAGGTGGCATGTTTGGAATTCCTCCCGAAGGAATTGGATTGGTTTTAGCAATCGATACGTTTTGTGATATGGGAAGAAGCATGACCAACGTATTGGGAAATGCATTAGCTACTGCAGCCGTTAGCAAATGGGAAGGTGCCTTGGCGCATACGGAGCATATTCATCAACAAACAACATAAATTATAATGCATTACTTGACTTTACTTGAATTTCATTGGTTGCAATTGCTACAACCTCAGTGGTACATAGAAAACGGTGGACTATGGTTTATTTTATTTGTGGTTTTTGCAGAAACAGGATTATTTGCAGGGTTTTTCTTACCAGGCGATTCGTTGCTTTTTGTAGCTGGAATTTACAGCGAAGATTTAATTCGTGGTGCATTTCATATGCAAACTGGAAATGCGGTAATAGACTTGTTGATCATGGGGATTGCCATTTCATTGGCTGGAATTATAGGAAATGCAGTAGGGTATTGGTTCGGTAAAAAAAGTGGGCCATTCCTTTTCGAGAGAAAAGATACCTTCTTTTACAAGAAAAAATATTTGTTGCAAGCAAAAGATTTTTACGACAAACATGGAGGCGGCGCCATTGTAATGGCCAGATTTATTCCCATCGTTAGAACTTTCGCACCCATTGTGGCTGGTATCGTTCAAATGGATGCCAAGAAGTTTTCTTTCTTTAACATAATAGGATGTGTTGCTTGGGTATTCATTATGATTTTTGGTGGACATTATCTTCAAAAAATTATTTTAAATGAGTTCTACTTCGATTTGAAAAAGCACCTAGAGGTCATCGTTATTGGCATTGTGCTGATTTCAACTTTGCCGGTAATTTTAAAGATGTTGATGTCAAATAAAAAATCATAATTTTTTATGTCAACAAAAAACAATTCTATTTTTAGCATTGCCGTTATTGTAGCCGCGTTGGGCTATTTTGTAGATATCTACGACTTGCTATTGTTCGGCATCATCAGAATTCCCAGTTTGATGTCGTTAGGAATTGAGGGGAGTCAGGCAAAAACCTTTGGCGAAGAAATTTTGAGCTGGCAAATGTGGGGCTTGCTCATCGGTGGTTTTATTTGGGGGATAATGGGCGATAAAAAAGGAAGATTAAGCGTTTTGTTTGGCTCTATACTCTTGTACTCTCTTGCAAACATTGCCAACGGATTCGTACAAAATGTTACTCAATATAAAATCATCAGATTTATTGCTGGTATAGGCTTGGCAGGTGAATTGGGTGCCGGCATAACCTTGGTTTCTGAAATTATTGCCAAAGAAAAAAGAGGAATTGCCACATCGTTGGTTGCAGGCATCGGTCTAACAGGAGCGGTTGTTGCCTTTTTTTTCAAGCAGCTGTTTGATTGGAGAATTTGTTATTTTATTGGTGGTGGAATGGGCATCATTCTTTTGTTGTTGCGTGTTTCGGTATTTGAATCCAACTTGTTTAATGAAATGAAATCAACCAATATCAGCAAGGGCAACTTTTTTATGTTGTTCAATAATCGAAATAGATTGCGCAGATACCTATTGAATGTGTTGATTGGGTTGCCAACTTGGCTTTGCATCGGCATTCTGGTTACATTCTCAAAGGAATTTGGTGAGGCCATGGGCATTAAAGAAAAAATAGATCCTGGAAAAGCAATCATGTTTGCATATGTTGCCATTTCAATCGGTGATATTTTAATCGGATTTGTAAGTCAGTATTTTAAAAGCAGAAAAATTGCACTCTTTATATTTTACGGTATCACCCTGCTTTTTTTAGTTTTGTATTTTACTGTTTTGTGGAATAGCACAGCCAATATGATGTATTTTATATGCGCTGGAATTGGCTTTGGAACTGGTTTTTGGGCAATATTTGTAACCATGGCGGCAGAACAGTTTGGAACCAACATCCGCTCTACTGCCACCACCACCATTCCAAATATGGTAAGAGGTATGCTGGCCGTTTTTATCTTGCCGATGTTTAGATTTTTTGAAAATTTCACCAATTATATCCAAGCCGGAATCATCACTTCTCTCATCATCATGACGATTTCTACAATTGCGGTTTTTTTGGTTAAAGAAACTTATGGAAAAGACTTAAATTTCATAGAAAAATAATTGAAAAAAATATTAATCATACGATTCTCATCCATCGGCGACATTGTACTCGCTTCTCCCGTTTTCAGGTGTTTGAAAAATCAGTTGCCCAATACCGAAATTCATTTCTGTACCAAAACACAGTTCAAAGCAGTTACCGAACACAGTCCTTACATTGATGCGTTTCATTATTTTGATAACAACTGGGAAAGTTTATTGCAGCAATTAAAAGCACAACAATTCGACTGTATCATCGATTTACACCACAATATCAGAAGCAATCAAATTAAAAAAGCATTAGGCATTCCTTCGCATACCATTAAAAAACTAACAGTAGAAAAATTTCTGCTCACCAGTTTCAAGTTGAATGTGATGCCCAATAGACACATCACACAAAGAAGTTTAGACACCGTAGCACCGCTTGGTGTGAAAGACGATGGACTAGGACTTGATTATTTTATTGCTGCGCCAGATGAAGTTAAATTGAACGACATTCCTACTTCACATCATTTGGGATACATTGCTATGGTTATAGGCGCCAACCACCAAACCAAGAAAATGCCCATCGAAAAATGGCAGCAACTTTGCCATGCCATTCAGCATCCCATTATGCTATTGGGCGGAAAAGCGGAGGTTGCAGAGGCCATGCAAATTGCATCCATCGACCCCATAAAAATTTACAATGCCTGCGGAAAATTTTCATTGAATGAATCCGCGAGTTTAATTCAACAATCGCGATTGGTCATTTCTCACGACACGGGTTTGCAATACGTGGCTTGTGCTTTTCAGAAACCCGTGATAGCCATATGGGGCGGCACTTCTCCCAAATTAGCTGTAGAGCCTTATTATGGTTCGGCTGTAAATGCAAGCAAAAAAAAATACGTGAATTTTGTGTTGAATTTGTGGTGCCAACCTTGTAGCAAATATGGTAGGGCAAATTGTCCGTTGGGACATTTCAACTGCATGAAAAAGCAACCCATTGAAGCCATTGCTGCAAAAGCCATGGAAATGTTGAAATGAGCATTACAAATTCACAATGAAAACGGGGATTTTTAGTTCGTGTCTTACTGCGTTGATTGTACTTCCATAAATAAAATCTTTGATGCCGGTATGTCCATGCGCACCTATGACAAGCATGTCGGCATTTTCGGCTTTTACAATTCTAATGATTTCCTTGGCCGTTTCATTAAAACCCAATACGCCCTTAGCTTCATAACCCAATTGTTTCATTTGCTGGATAATCAATTCCAATCTTTCGCGGTCTTTTTCTGTTTCGTAATCTGCTGTTTCGGTGCCGTGCAATTTGGCTGCAGCTGTTTCAACGATGTGTACCAAAACAAATTCTTTTGCGGTACCCGCCTGTCCGATAGCATTTGATATGAGTTTGTAATCGTCGTCACTAAAATCCAAGGCAATGGCAATTTTACGATAAACAGGTAGATTGATATTTGGAATTGGGTTTGCTTCTGGGTGCATGGCAATGGAAGCGTTGCTATGTTTGGCTTTCAAGAGCGGGAAAATTAGTACATATATCATCAACCCAAAGAACAGCAGTAAACCCATGATGATGCTAATTTTGATGCCAATTGCTGAACCAGATTCAAAGTAATCAGCTATCTCATCAAAAATCATTTTCGAATTCAAAGCAATCAACAAAAAGGCCATTAACCATGCTAAAATTTGAACGGGCATTTTTATCGCAAACCCTTTCATTGTTTTTTTGTCACTCACAAAATGAATCAACGGAATAATTGCAAATCCCAATTGAATACTTAAAATAACCTGACTGAAAATGAGCAATTGATCAATGTTGTTTTCTCCAGTCATTAAAATAAAAACAATCGCAGGAATGATGGCAACCAATCTGGTTATCAACCTTCTCATTAGTGGATTGATTCTGAGTCGTAAATAACCTTCCATTACAATTTGTCCCGACATGGTGCCAGTAATTGTAGAGCTTTGTCCGGATGCAATTAAAGCGATGGCAAATAGGGTAGAAGCGATGCCCGAACCGAGTACCGGCGATAAGAGTTGATGTGCTTGTTTGATTTCACCGACATCGGTTCTGCCGGTGTTAAAAAAAACGGTTGCCGCTAGAATCAAGATGGCTGCATTAATTAGAAAGGCAATGTTTAAGGCGATGCTACTATCAATCACACTCCACTTCAAAGCTTCTTTGATACCTTCGTCGGTTCGTTTTATTTTTCGTGTTTGAATGAGTGCAGAGTGGAGATAAAGATTGTGCGGCATTACGGTTGCGCCAATCATTCCAATGGCTAAGTAAAGCGCGGTTTCTTGAGGAATGGGGCCGAGGTTTCCTTTCGCCAAATACAAATCTTTGGCATTGGGTAAAGAAGGAATAAATCCAGATAAAACATCGTGTAGGGAAGGATTTGCCAAAATGATATTAACAAGAAAAGATACGCCTATGATACCAATCAACGCGATGATGAATGCTTCAATTTTTCTCATGCCAAGTCGTTGGAGGTAAAGGAGTAAAAAGGTATCCAACACCGTTATGCTCACCCCAACAATGAGTGGAAATCCAAATAACAATTGTATGCCGATGGCCATGCCCAATACTTCTGCCAAGTCGGTTGCCGCGATGGCAATTTCTGCAAGTATCCACAATATAAAATTGATGTGACGAGGAAAAGATTCCCGATTGGCTTGCGCTAAATCTCGGCCCCTAACAATACCTAATCTTGCACTCAAACTTTGGAGTAAAATAGCCATCAAGTTGCTTGCCAGCAAAACCCAAATCAATGTAAATCCATATTTGCTTCCGCCGGCCAAATCGGTTGCCCAATTGCCAGGGTCCATATATCCAACACTTACTAAGTATGCCGGACCGATAAATGAAAATATCTTTCGCCATCCTTTGCGATTACCGGTGGTGTCGATGCTTTCATGCACCTCCCCTAAAGATTGATCTGATAGATTCGTTTTCATTTGTTTATTTATGCTAAACTTAGCAAAAAAATCTGTTCAATTCCAAAGCTAAACTATAATTCAATGATTTATG
This sequence comes from uncultured Bacteroidota bacterium, assembly GCA_903871575.1. Taxonomy (GTDB): domain Bacteria; phylum Bacteroidota; class Bacteroidia; order Chitinophagales; family Chitinophagaceae; genus Ferruginibacter. The sequence continues at coordinate 10,681 of CAIQHJ010000043.1, read as the reverse complement.
TTACGAATACCTTTTTATACAAAGATGTGCATCTAATATGTATTTTATACACTAAAAAACAAAATGAATTATATTGCAGTCTTAAAACACGACAAATGAATTTCAAACATTATGCAGTTCCTTATGAAATCAACAGTGCTTATCAAAAATCGGTTGCTTATTTTTCGATGGAGTTTGCGGTGCATCAACCATTAAAAATATACAGTGGTGGTTTGGGTTATTTAAGTGGTTCACATTTGAGAAGTGCTTACGAACTAAAACAAAACTTGATTGGGGTTGGAATTTTATGGAAATATGGGTATTACGATCAGGCCAGAAACCAAGATCAAACTTTACAAATACAGTGGAACGAAAAAATATACAGTTTTCTAGAAGACACAGGAATTAAATATCAAATTGAAATACACGGGCATCCGGTTTGGGTAAAGGCGTTTTATTTGAATCCAGAGACTTTTAAAACAGCGCCACTTTTTTTATTGAGTACCGATATCCCAGAGAATGATTATGTTTCTCAAACGATCACACATCGTTTGTATGATGCAAATGTGGCAACCAAAGTGGCCCAGTTTATTTTGTTGGGTATTGGTGGTGCCAAATTGATGGATGAAATCAATTTCAATCCTTCATTGTATCATTTGAATGAGGCGCATGGGGTTAGTGCAGCTTTTTATTTGCACAATAAATTTGGTGCCAAAGAAGAAGTTACCCAAAGATTGGTCTTTACTACCCATACTCCTGAAGAAGCCGGAAATGAAAAACATGATTTGCAATTGTGTGAAAAAATGGGCTATTTCTGCCACATGCCAATAGAAGAAGTAAAAGAAATGGCAGGTGTTACAGATGATAAATTCAACCATTCATTGGCTGCGCTGCGTTATGCTAAGTTGGCCAATGGCGTGAGTCAATTGCATGGTGAAGTGAGCAGGGAAATGTGGAACAAGCATGAAGGGATTTGTGAAATTAAAGCCATCACCAATGCACAAAACTGGAAATATTGGGCCGATAAAAAGTTGTACACTTACATGCAAGAAAACAATGCTGAATTGTTTGACGACAGAAAACAATATTTAAAACAACGGTCAATGGAAATGGTAGCCGATCAAACCGGTAAATTATTCAATCCAAAAACATTTACCATTGTTTGGGCAAGAAGATTTGCCGGATACAAAAGAGCAGAATTGCTTACCAGAGACAAAGAAAGATTTACCAAGTTGGTTACCAATACCCAATATCCAGTGCAATTCATTTGGGCTGGAAAGCCTTATCCGTTGGATTATCCGGCCATTAGTGATTTCAACTTCTTGGTTAACTTAAGCAAAGAATACAAAAATGTAGCCGTATGTATTGGATATGAACTGGCCTTGAGTAAGCAATTAAAACAAGTGTCTGATGTTTGGCTAAACAATCCAAGGGTTCCCAGAGAGGCGAGTGGTACAAGTGGAATGACCGCCGCGATGAATGGTTCATTGAATTTTAGTACGAACGATGGCTGGATCAGAGAGTTTATTAAAGATGGCGAAAATGGCTTTGTCGTTCCTATTGTTGACTACGACAACATGACTACACAAGACCAGGATGAATACGACATGGAGCAACTCTTTGATATTTTAGAAAATAAAATTTTACCTGCTTATTACGATCAACCCGATCATTGGAGAACCTTGGTTCAAAATGGAATGAAAGATGTGCAGGTGCAATTTGATAGCAACCGTATGGCGAGAGAGTATTACGAGATATTATACAAATAAGCATAATCTTCATTCAAATAAAAAAGGACATTATTTTCATAATGTCCTTTTTTTATAAGTTGTGTATATTAATTAAAAATTGACAGTTGTAACCGTATTCGATTTAACAGTCATTTCCATTTGCTGTCCCATCATATCCATTGAATTTGTTCCGTCTGTTGTATTGGTTATTTTCGTAACCAAACCATTGTCAGTATTCACCATCATTTGCTCGGTAACTTTATTGTTCAATGTGATGTTCATTGTCATACCATTTGCTTCTTGTTCTTTTGAACCGCTGATTGTACCGGTTACATCAATGGTTGCAATATTTTGAGCAATGCTTTTTAGTGTGTATGTTTTTTTAGCGATGATTCCTTTTGAATTTGTAGAATCAGACCAAGAGTCTCCAATTTTTTTTCCTGCAGGTAAAATGAAAAATGCTGCATTAGCTGATTGGTCTTCATCACTGATGCTAAACATCCCGCCCATTGCACCAGCTTCTTCTTCATTGGCTTTTTTTACAATAGTTGTTTTCCCGGTTTTTTTATCAAGGATGTAAGTCATTACTTTCTTTAATTTATCGCCCATTGCTTGCCCCATTTGAGAGTCTTTATCCTCTGGTTTCTCTGAGTCATAGCTCATGTTTTGTCCCATTCCATCCATGTTCATTTTCATTTGAGCTACAGCGTAGTTGATTGTATAGGTTTCAGTCGTTTCTTCAACCACATTTAATTTCATGGTTGTGTTGTAATCATTTTTCATTGTGCCCATTTGCATCTCGGTTTCGGTGTTCACAACCGTATTGATGGTAATGGCTTGTCCTTTTGTTAATTTAATGCCGTTTGAATTTTGTGCAAAAGCGGTGCCCGTGCAAATTAAAAAGGCAAGCGATAATATTTTTTTCATGATTTTAAGTTTAGGCAAATATAAAAAAAATAGGCTATCAAATTTTGATAGCCTATCATAAATAAATGACTTTAAATTTATCCGATAACTGTTACATTAACAGCGTTCATTCCTTTTTTGCCATTTTGCAATTCAAATTCTACTTTGTCGCCTTCTTTGATTTCGTTGATCAAACCGCTAACATGTACGAAAGTTTCTTTGTCTGAATTGTCGTGCTTAATAAAACCGAATCCTTTTTCTGAGTTGAAAAATTTTACAGTTCCTTGATTTTTTGTGTCCATTTTAAATTGTATTGTATTTTAATAAAGAACGAAGGTAGCTTATTTTAACCAATAACCTTTGTTTATTAATTTATCTTTAAATTTTTGCTACTTCTGCGTAACTGCTTACGGGCTCACATGTACAAATTAGGTTTCTATCGCCATGGGTATTGTTGACCCTGCTAACTGAAGGCCAAAATTTATTGGCTTTCACATACTCCAATGGAAATGCGGCTTGCTGACGAGAATATGGATAGCTCCATTCGTTGGCAGTGATGACCATTTGTGTGTGTGGCGCATTTTTTAAAGGATTGTCTATTTTGCTAGCCGTTCCATCTTCAATGGCTTTGATTTCTGATCGGATGCTCAACAAAGCATCGCAAAATCTGTCCAATTCTGCTTTGTCTTCACTTTCAGTTGGTTCAATCATGATGGTTCCTGCTACCGGGAAGCTCAACGTTGGAGCATGGAAATTATAATCCATTAATCTTTTCGCCACATCTTCTGCTTCTATGCCCACCGATTGTTTGAATGGGCGCAAATCGATGATGAATTCGTGTGCACAGGTTCCATTCTTACCAGCGTATAATATTTTGTATTCTTTTTCTAACCTTGCTCTCATGTAATTGGCATTGAGAATGGCGATCTCTGTGCTTTTTTTCAATCCATCGGGACCAAGCATTTTGATGTAAGCATAGCTGATGAGCAAAATAGAAGCACTTCCAAAAGGTGCTGCGCTCACAGCAGGAATTGCGGTTGTACTGTTTTCGAGTGTGAGGTGACCGGGTAAAAACGGAGCTAGTTTCTCGTTTACACAAATGGGGCCCATGCCTGGTCCACCACCACCATGCGGAATAGCAAATGTTTTATGTAAGTTTAAATGGCAAACATCAGCACCAATATTACCCGGACTTGTTAATCCAACTTGTGCGTTCATGTTGGCGCCGTCCATGTAAACCAAACCGCCATGTTCATGAATGAAATCGCAAATTTCAATAACACTTTCTTCAAACACACCATGTGTACTTGGGTAAGTAATCATCAAACCTGCAAGATTGTGTTTGTGTTTTTCGGCCTGTGCTTTTAAATCTTCAACGTCAATATTTCCCGATTCATCGCATTTGGTAACCACCACTTTGAAACCAGCCATCACAGCCGAAGCGGGATTGGTTCCATGTGCAGAAATTGGAATGATGATTACATTTCTATGCGATTCATTTCGGTGCTCGTGATAAGCTCTAATGGTTAGCAGTCCGGCATATTCTCCCTGAGCACCACTGTTGGGTTGTAATGAAGTGGCTGCAAATCCGGTTATTTTGCTCAAGTAGTTTTCCAATTCGGTAATCATTATTTGGTATCCTTTCCATTGACTGGCTGGTGCAAATGGATGAATACTGTTGAATTCGGGCCAACTCACCGGAATCAATTCTGTGGCTGCGTTCAGCTTCATGGTGCAACTTCCCAAAGAAATCATTGAAGTATTCAAACTCAAGTCTTTGTTCTCCAAACTTTTGATGTAACGCATCATTTGTGTTTCGCTTCTATGTGAATTGAAAACAGGATGGGTAAGATATTCTGAAGTTCGAGTAAGCGTAGTCGGTATGTTATTTAAAATTTCAGAATGATTCAGGTTAGCAAGATTGCTTTTCTTTCCGGCATATTTTTCAAAAACAACCACAATGTATTCAATGTCTGATGGCGTTGTGGTTTCATCAATTGAAATTGTCACTAAATTTTGTTCAAATCCAAAATTTACTTGATGAGCATCGGATAATGATTTCAGTTTTTCAATATCTTTTAATACAAATGAAATGGTATCAAAATATTGACTGTTGATGTTGTGTACACCTAAATCTGCGAGATGATTGCTTAATGTTTTTGCCAGAAGACTCACACGTTTGGCAATGGTTTTTAATCCGTCTGCACCATGGTAAACGGCGTACATAGCAGCGATGTTGGCCAATAAAGCTTGAGCCGTACAAATATTGCTGGTGGCTTTCTCTCTTCGAATATGTTGTTCGCGGGTTTGTAATGCCATACGCAGGCAACGGTTGCCTTTTGCATCAACACTCACACCAATAATTCTTCCGGGAATATTTCTTTTGAATTCATCTTTAGTAGCAAAGAAAGCCGCATGTGGTCCGCCAAAACCCATCGGAACGCCAAATCTTTGAGAGTTGCCAATTGCAATATCTGCACCCAATTCGCCAGGAGGCGTCAACAAACAAAGTGCAAGCAAATCAGTAGCCATAATCACTTGTGCATGTGATGCATGCGCTTGCTCAATGAAAGAACGATAGTCTTCAATCAACCCATTTTTGTTGGGATATTGTACGATAGCACCAAAAAAACTTTCATCCAAAACGATATGGTTGTAGTCGCCAAACACCAACTCCACTTGAATGGGTTTGGCCCTGGTAATTAATACTTGTTTTGTTTGTTCAAATATGTTGTTGTCTACAAAGAATTTAGGAGCTGTAATGGCATCCGTGTTTTTGTTTTTATGATTGAACAACATGGCCATGGCTTCTGCTGCTGCAGTTCCTTCATCCAATAAACTGGCATTGGCAATGGGCAATCCGGTAAGATCGCTTACCATGGTTTGGTAATTGAGCAAACTTTCTAAACGACCTTGTGCAATTTCTGCCTGATAGGGCGTGTATTGTGTGTACCATCCTGGGTTTTCAAAAACATTGCGCAAGATGACAGATGGTGTAATGGTGTTGTAATATCCTTTTCCAATATAGCTTTTGTATACTTTATTTTGTTGGGCGATGGATTTTAATGAGGTGAGGTATTCGAACTCCGACATGCCCACTCCTTCATACAAAGCCGATCGGATTCTGATGTTTTCTGGGATGGTTTTGCTGATTAACGATTCAACAGAACTATCGCCAATGACAGCCAACATGGATTTGATTTCTTGTTCATTTGGACCGATATGTCTTTGTAAAAATTCTGCTTGTTGTTGCTCAAAAATATTCATAAATAAATGTGTGTACTTTAACTTAATATTGTTGGTAAAATGTGGCGATGTGTAAATCTTTAAATGATGGCGCAAATTTAAGTCATCATAATTGTATTTTGAGCGTATAAATAAGGATTGATTTTTCTTGTGGAAAAATAGGTAACAATTAACTTGAAGGTTTTCAACAAATGAGTAAAGATATCTTACACAATTGGCAAAAAAAGTCGGCGGAGCATCAAAAGCAATACAAAAACCTTCTGCTAAAGGCAGATAAAAACAAGGTGTTGAAGCAATTGCCCGATTTGAATGAGGCGGCCTATGAAAAAATTGATTGCTTGACCTGTGCAGCTTGTTGCAAAAATTATTCTCCAAGATTCAAAACACCAGATATTAAGCGAATTGCAAAGCACCTCGATTTGAAAGAGGGTATTTTTATTGAAAAATTTCTTCGCCTTGATGAAGATGGCGATTATGTTGTCAACACAAAGCCTTGTCCTTTTTTAGGTAACGATAATTATTGCGCCATCTATGAAGTTCGACCCTCAGATTGTGCCCGTTTTCCCTACACAGATGAAGATGTGATTTTAAAAAGGGTTCCGCTCACGCTGAAGAATTCAACTTTTTGTCCGATTGTGTATTTTGTATTAGAGGAGTTGGTTAAAAAGTAAGCTGGATAAGCTGGATTCTAGATACTGGATGCTGGATAACACCAAACACCAAACGCCAAACGCCAAACAAACCCCAAGCCTCAATACTCCATTTCTTTTAGTGCTGGTGCTTTAAACCAAGTGGCTACCACTACTGCTATTGTCATGCAGCCACCGAAAACAACTGACGGAACAATGCCGAGAAGCTTTGCCGCAACACCGCTTTCAAATTGGCCAAATTCGTTGGAAGAGTTGATAAACATACTGTTCACAGACATCACTCTGCCCCTCAACGCATCGGGCGTTTTCAATTGCAAAATGGTGCCGCGTACCACTACACTAACGCCATCCATACATCCACTGATCATCAAAGCCAAGAATGAAAGCCAAAAAACTTTTGATAATGCAAATATGATGATGCAAACGCCAAATCCACCTATGGCATAAAACAACAAACGACCTTGCTTGCGCTTCAATGGAAATACAGTTAGTGCAGTTACCGTTATGATTGAACCAATATCTGTTGCTGCATTCAACCACCCAAAACCCATTGGCCCGGTATGCAAAATATCGCTTGCAAATACAGGAACCATCGCCGCCGCGCCACCAAACAATACCGCAAACAAGTCCAACGACAACGCACCCAGCAATTCCTTGGTTTTGAAAACATATTTTATGCCTTCCTTAATGCTTCGCCAAGTATTTTGCGAAACATGAGCGATTACTGGCTTTGGACTCAGTCTACTCAAGAGAATATAGCCCAATGCTACAAAAAATACAATGACAAAAAAAGTGTAGTGAATGCCTATCAATGCAATAAAAAAACCACCAAGCGCATGCCCAATAATCGATCCGGTGAGCCAGGTAGCAGAACTAATGGTAGCCGCAGAGGATAATAATTTCTTGGGAACAATTTTTCCAATCATCGCAGAAAACGTTGGTCCAGAGAAGGCTCTGATTACCCCTGTTAAGGCAATTATTCCAAAAATGAGCATCGCAATATTCCAGGGTGTTAGCGACTTATTGGAGGGGTCAGATAAAAATAAAAAACAAAGCACACAACAGAGATACAATATCACACATCGCAACAGCAGCGCCCTGTTTTCATTCTTGTCGATATAATGACCCGCATACAATGCAAAGGAAAGTGCAGCTACTACTTCCGATAACCCAACCAATCCCAATGCCAACGGACTATTCGTTAATTGATATATCCACCATCCAATTACGGTGCCGGTCATGCGAAGTCCCATGATGAAAATAAACCTGCCGGTTATAAAGTACTTGAACTCTTTTATTTTGAGCGCAGCATATGGGTGATGATGTGAATTTTCTGATGGCAAGTGTAGCAATTAATTAGGGTAATGTTAGGTAATGTTGACCATATTCATATTCTTTTTCTAATGCTTCAATCACCAATGTCAAATGCTTCGGATTGCCGGTGAAATCTGCGTTTGACGCGTCGATGAATAAAGTTTTAATGTTGTGTTGCTTGATATACTGCGTGTAGGTTTCTTGTAATGAGAATAAATACGCATCTGGAATTTGTTGCTCAAAACTTCTGTTTCTTGTTTTAATATTTTGCTGCAATCTAGCAACCGGACTATGCAAATATATTAAAATATCGGGTTGTTTAATTTGCGGATGCATCACATCAAACAATTTTTGATATAGTCGAAATTCTTCACCCGATAGATTCACTTTGGCAAATAACAAACATTTGGTAAACAAGTAATCAGAAATGGTAAAGGTTTGAAACAATTCATTTGTTGGAATGGCGTCTTTTAATTGATTGAAACGCTCTGCCATAAAAAACAATTCAACCGGAAAGGCGTATTGACTGGGGTTTTCGTAAAATTTAGATAAGAATGGATTGTCTGCAAATTCTTCTAAAATCAATCGCGCATCAAAATGATTGCTCAGTAAATTCGCCAAGGTTGTTTTACCGGCACCAATATTTCCTTCTATTGTAACGAAATTGTACTTCATTCACCTGCAAAATAAGGCATTGATTTAATATTTACACAATTTTGGTAACGGCAAGTTTATCGGCACAGTGTTGTTTCAAAAAATGCACGGTTTTCTTTAGCCTAGGATGAATGAATTGAGGAGACAATTCATTTAACGGAGTTAAAACAAAATTTCTATCTTGAATGAAAGGGTGAGGTATGACGAGGTTTTCTGTTTGAATAATCGACTTATTAAAAAACAAAATGTCGATATCAATAACACGAGGCTCGTTTTTAATTAGCCTGGTTCTGCCCATTTCCGATTCTATGGATAATGCAAGCTCCAATACCTTATGGGCTTCCCATTTTGTATCAACAACCACAACTTGATTGAAAAAATCGGGCTGATGAATGTTTCCCCATGCGGCCGTTCTATACAACGCAGACATTCTGGTTATTGAACCTATTTTTTTTGTAATTTTTTTTCGGGCAACATTCAGTTGAGCTGTTGAATCGCCCATATTGCTTCCCAACAACAAATACAATCGATTCATAGATTAATCTTAAAACATAAAGTTAGGCACTCTCATCAAAACAAGCAGTATAAAAAACGCTGCTTTATTTGAAGATATGAATTGCGCAAATTGAAGTAGTTTTACGAAAATTAATGCTATGATGTACAATCAGGTTAAAGCGATGTTGGCCATTACAAAAGGAAGTTTGCGTGCCATAACCAGAAGCCCATCAGCCATGATTTTTAGTTTTATTTTCCCATTTATTTTTATATTGGTTTTTGGGTTCATTGGTGATGGCGCTGGTATGCGTTCTTACAAAGTAGTGTTTGACGAACATGCCGATACCAACAATGTTGTTTATCAAAAATTAATTGCTTCTCCTTCCATCAAAGTGTTGCGTTTTCATAATGAAAATGAAATGAAATCTGAGTTGAACAAAGGCAGAATATCTGGCATCATCAACATTACCAAAAATACATCGCAAGCATCAAATACGATATCGCTGCAACTTAAATCAACCACATCAAGTAATGACAGCTGGCCCCAATTGAAATCGTTTTTAGAAATGACATTGAACAACATTAATGACAGTGTGTTTAACAATCGACCTACTTATGCCAGCTTTCATTTTGATCCTCGCAAAGACATTGCCACAGTGAGAGCATACAAAACAATCGATTTTATTTTGCCAGGCCAATTGGGTTTCTCTTTGCTGAGCGCAGGCGTTTTTGGCGTGGCATTTATGTTTTTTAATTTAAGAAATACATTGGTATTAAAAAGATTTTTTGCCACACCCATCAAACGCACCTACATCATTCTTGGTGAAGGATTGAGCCGCGTTATTTTTCAAATGATTACGGCCGTTGTTATTATTTTGGTGGGCTATTTTTGTTTTGGTTTTACATTGGTGAATGGATTGGAAACTTTTTTAGAAATGTTGGTACTGAGTTTTATTGGGCTGATTGTGTTTATGGGTTTTGGATTTATAGTGAGTGGATTAGCTAGTAGCGACAGTACCATTCCGCCTTTTGCCAATTTGATTACATTGCCTCAATTTTTATTGGGCGGTACCTTTTTCTCCATCGATGCTTTTCCAAAATGGCTGCAGCCCATCTCACGAGCCATGCCATTAACACATTTAAATCAAGCGATGCGCAAGATAGCTTTCGAAGGCCAAAATTTATGGGATGTTCGTTTCGAAGTCATGTTGTTGATGGCTTGGGGAATTGTAGTATATGCCATCGCCGTAAAAGTATTCAAATGGGAATAATGCTTCATTAGAATTAAACATTTCCACTGGTTTTATAAGATGTACTACGAAGGGAAACAGATTTTTCCCATGCGCACATTTGGCAAATTCAAGCTGCCGTTACCAAAGCATTGTCCATCTCCTGCTATCAATTCATTGGCCAATATCGAAAATAATATGGCCTCTTTGGCATCCGGATTAAAATCGAATGTGCTTCTAATGCTTGTGTTTTCTGTTGTAAAATGATTGCGTAAAAAATCCATCAACATGGGGTTGTGTATGCCACCTCCACTGATGTAAATTTCTGTTTGTACGCCCTTTCTCAACAAATTTTCTATGGCCATAATAATTCCATTGGCGGTAAATGCTGTTAATGTAGCCATCATGTCTTCTAGCGAAATCGCAGTTGTATTTGCCAACTGTAATGCGGCATCAACGTAATTCAAATTAAACAATT
>CAIQHJ010000042.1 GCA_903871575.1 uncultured Bacteroidota bacterium | reverse complement strand
TGTTTACAGAGCCTTATTTTAGGTACAATTTTTCTTTAATGAATAAAGAAACCACCCATTTCAAACAACGCTTTACTACTACAGGTTTGCGTTTAGGCGTAAGAATGAATCTTAAAAATAAAAATCAATAAGGCAACAAAAAATACAAACATTGCGTCTTAACTTTAATTCCTAATTTTTAAATACCAAAAAATGAAAAATTTTATTGCTTCTTCTTTCAAAAGTTTGCTCGTTCTTTTATTGGCAGCAACCGCGTTATGGTCTTGTCAAAAAGATTTGGACGAAACTCTAGTTGACAACATCAACCAAATTCCGAATTTAACTACTAAAATAAATTCATCTGTTTCTGGATTTGTAGTTGATGAAAACAATCAAGCGGTTGCTGGTGCATCGGTTGTTGTGTATGATAAAACAACCACAACGGATGATTACGGATATTTCTCAGTTAAAAATGTAAGTGTTGTTAAAACTGCGGCAGTTGTTACTGTAAAAAAATCAGGATATTTTCCTGGTATTAAAACGTACATCGCAACAGAAAACAAATCTGCATTTTTTAGAATTAAATTAATTCCAAAATTAAACAGCGGATCTTTCAACGGTTTAAATGGTGGAACGATAAGCTTATCAAATGGTATGAAAATTGATTTTCCAATAAACGGAATTCAAGATTTACTTTCATCTAATAGCAATCCATATAGCGGAACTGTATACGTTTCAGCTTCATACATCAACCCAACGGCATCTGATATCAATTCAATTATGCCAGGTGATTTAAGGGGTATAAATCAAGAAGGTTCAATGAAAGTGTTACAATCTTTCGGGATGGTGGCTGTTGAATTAAAAGGTGACAACGGACAAGCATTACAAATTGCTTCAGGTAAGAAAGCAACCCTAACATTTCCAATTCCAAGTTCTTTAAGCACTACTGCACCAGCATCAATTCCATTATGGTATTTTGATGAATCAAATGGTTTGTGGAAAGAGGAAGGATCAGCAACTAAAGTTGGCAATAATTATGTTGGAGATGTGGCGCATTTTTCATTTTGGAATTGTGATGTACCAAGCAATTTTGTTCAATTCAATTGTACATTAGTAAATGAAAATGGTCAGCCAATTCCTTATACTTGGGTAAAAATTACCAATGTAAACAACCCACAAAGTTATACCTACGGTTTAACCGATTCTAGTGGATTTGTTGCAGGTGCTGTTCCAAATAATGCTTCTTTGAAATTAGATGTATATACACAATTTGATTGTGGTACTGCAGCGTTTACACAAACGTTCAGCACAACCAGTTCCAATGTTTCTTTAGGTAATCTTACCATTCCAAATACTACAGCACATACCGCTAATGTTTCAGGTACGGTAACAGATTGTAACAATGCAGCAGTTTCGAATGGTTATATCATTATGCTAAAAAACAATCAATACTATAGATATAACCTTAGTTCTACTGGAACCTATAATTTTTCAAACCTATTATGCAACGGCAATTCAGAAAGCGTAACCTTTATTGCTGAAGACAATTCAAGTAATCAACAAAGCACACCATTTAGTTTCACAATAAATACAGGAGCTAATGCTGTTCCAAATATACAAGCATGTGGAACTACAACAGAGCAATTTATCAATTTAAATATTAACGGTACAAACTACAACTATTCATCACCGGTAGATTCTTTTAGGTTTTATGTAAATACACAAACAAACCCTGTTTCAATTTCTTTGAGTAGTACACATTTTTCTCAATCAGGTGGA
>CAIQHJ010000041.1 GCA_903871575.1 uncultured Bacteroidota bacterium | reverse complement strand
TGGTGATGCATCAGCTGGCGTTTATTATACTTCCAAAACAATTAATGTAGGGTTTTCAGTAAAACAACTGGTGCAATCCAAATTGGATTTAATTCAAACAGCTACTGCACTCGAAGCAAGATTGTATCGTCAGTATTATGTAATGGGCAGTTACAATTGGAGGACAGATGAAGATAATGTGATCGTTCCCAATTTTTTATTAAAATTATCGTCACACGCTCCAGCAGATATTGAGGCAGGTGCTAGAATAGAACACAAAGATTTTATTTGGGTGGGATTCAATTGTCATTACCAACAAAGTTTCAGTGCGTTTGCGGGATTAAAAATGAATCATAAATACGCCATTGGTTATGCCTATGATCAATACAAAACGCCATTGAGTGTTTTTGACAATGGAGGAGGAGCGCATGAAATTTCGCTTAGGTATTATTTCTCTCCAAAGAAATAATTTAATTTTTGAATAAACGCCATCGAGTTTTAATAGACAGATATGAAGATCAAAGTCCTTTTTATTGTTTTGAGCATGATTGCTTGTTTGAATTTTGCTACTGCACAATACACAGTAAATGGGAATGCGACACAAGATAACTGTCATTGTTATACGCTGACTCAAGCTATCAACACACAAGGTGGTTCGGTTTGGAACAACAATAAAATAAATTTAAATCAGTCATTCGATTTTACATTTCAGGTTTTTTTGGGATGTGCAGATGGAAATGGTGCAGATGGAATTGCATTTGTATTGCAGCCCATTAGTGCCAGTGTAGGCACGAGCGGAGGCGGCATGGGATTTCAGGGTGTAAATCCATCTGTAGGCGTAACGCTCGATACCTATCAAAATTCTAGTCCAGATAATGATCCTTTTTATGATCATATTGCCATTCAATTGAATGGAGATATCAACCATTCATCGATTAATACTTTAACACCACTAACGCCCATTTCTGCCATCAATAACAATGTGGAAGATTGTCAAAATCATACTGTTAGAATTGTGTGGGATGCAATTTCCAAAAATATGACCGTATATTTTGATGGCCAATTGCGGGTAAGCGCAACCAACGATTTTGTAAATAATGTTTTTGGCGGAGACAGCATGGTTTATTGGGGTTTTACAGGTGCAACTGGAGGTTTAAATAATCTTCAAAAATTTTGTAAAACCCTAACACCGTCATTTCATTTTCCCCTTGCACAAAACAGGTGCGTTAATGAACCGATTACTTTTCTAGATTCCACCGTAAGTTTTGCAGGTTTGTTAAAACGCTATTGGAATTTTGGCGATGGCAGCCCGATTGATTCTGTGAGTATCAATCCCATCCACATTTATACCGCAGCAGGCATTTACAATGTTACATTGAGGGTTATAGGGTTAGATGGATGCGAAGAAACGTTTACCCAGCTGGTTTATGTAGGAAGCAAGCCTGTAGCAGGATTCAGTTATACAGCGAGCTGCATTTTAACGAATGTGCAATTTACAGACACGTCAGATGTAGCATTTGGCACCATCAACAATTGGTATTGGTATTTAGACAATGCAGGCATAACATCAACCATTCAAAATCCTGCAACAGTTTATACTACCCCAGGAATAAAAAATATAAAATTTGTAGTGAAAACCCAAGAGGGATGTGTGTCGGATACATTGCGTTTACCCATAACTGTAAGTGATCGTTCGGTAGTGAACTTTTCATTTACCGATTCTGTTTGTTTGGGCACACCTACATTTTTTTATGATCAATCAACAGTAGGAGGTAGCAGTAGCGCGGTTAATTATTGGCAATGGACATATAGTGATAGCAGTTTTCCCGCATTAGTTCGAAATCCAACGCATGTTTTTACTGCGCCGGGTAATCATACAGTTACTTTGGTCACTTCAGGGTCTGGCAGTATAAATTGTGCAGGAAGCAGCATTACGAAAACGGTTTTTGTAGCGGATAAGCCAATAGCAGCAATGAAAGCAGTGGTTATTTGCGAAAGACAATCGTATCAATTACAAGATTCTTCTTACGCACTAGATGGTATTGCGATTGCGGGCTGTTGGTGGGATTTAGGCAATGGTCAGTTTTCAAATCAATGTAATCCTACTGTAATTTATACAACACCTGGACCCAAAACTATTAAGCATGTCGTTTACAATGCACGTGGATGCAGATCAGATACAATGGTGATGACCATCAACGTAGCAGATAAACCTATTGTACAGTTTGGATTTAGTGCACCTATTTGTAACGACAGCAGCATTCGTTTTACAGATAACTCCAATGTGAATGCCGGAAGTATTAATCAATGGAATTGGATATACAATAATGCTTCAATGAGCAGTTTGCAAAATCCAACAGGCTATTTTCCATTTGGTAATGTTCAGGTAGGCCTTTCCGTTACGAGCAATTTGGGTTGTTTTAGCGATACGATTTACAATACATTTAGACTTATCAGAAATCCGATTGTAGATATGCAATTCAATGATACCTGTAAATATTCTCCCGTTCGATTTACAGCAAATGAAACGACAACACCTATCGGCATCAATACATGGCAATGGTATTTTGGTGATGGACAAACCGGATTGGGGATGCCTGCTACACATACATATACCGCAAACGGACAATACTCGGTTACGGTTTACGCCACTTCAATAGAGGGATGTAAGGATACCTTGGTAGAGCGAATTAATATCTATGGAACAGACGCGAATGCTGGAGCGGATGTGATAGCGGCTCCAGGACAACCGATTCAATTGGCAGCAACAGGCGGCATCAGCTACGAATGGCTAGTACCCAATGATGGTTTGAGTGCCACCAATATTCCCAATCCCATTGCTACCAACACAACAGATCACGAGTATATTTTAAAGGCATTTACGCCTGGTGGTTGTGAAAGTTATGATACCATTAAAATCATTATTTACAAAGGACCTGAGGTTTATTTTCCATTAGCTTTTACGCCTAATGGAGATGGTTTAAATGAAACGGTTAAGCCCTTTTTAGTGGGGGTTACAAAATTTAATTATTATGCCATTTACAATCGGTATGGTCAGCGATTATTTTATTCAGTGAGTCCCAATAAATCATGGGATGGAACATACCGCGGGCAGAAGCAACCGATTGGTACATATATATGGGTAGCAGAAGGCATGTATTACAACAGCAAAGCAAATGTTCCCAATGTATGGAAAGGTACGGTAATGATTATCCGCTAATGAAATTATTTTTGTTTGATGAATTGCATCATTCTTGAAAGGAAAGCAAAAATATCATTCATAGATTGAATGCGCTCTACGATGAGGATTCCGTTTTTCCCCACTTGTTTTAATCTTGCTTTATTTGTGCCAATTTGAAGAAAGGATAAGATGCCATTGAAGATGTTGCTTTGAAAATAAGGAGACTCTGGATTGCCTACAAAAAAACATTTCAACATATCGTTTTTCAAAAACAATTTTTCAAAACCAAGTTCCACAGCGATTTTTCTACATCTTACGGTAGTAAACAAATCTTCAGCTGATGGCGGCACTGCACCAAAACGATCGGTAAGTTCATTGTGGAAATCGATCAAATCCTCCTCCGCATCACAATTGTCTAATCTCGAGTATAAACTCAATCTTTCGGTTATGCTTTCAACATAACTGTCTGGAATTAATATTTCCAAATCGGTATCAAAGCTGCAATCTTTTACAAAATCATCTTGTTGGCTAATCTCTTCTTTAAATAATTCTTTGAATTGATTGCGTTTTAATTCTTTGATGGCTTCATCGAGTATTTTCTGATACATTTCAAATCCAATTTCAGCGATAAAGCCGCTTTGTTCACCGCCCAGCATGTTGCCAGCCCCACGAATATCTAGGTCACGCATAGCAATTTGAAATCCACTGCCCAGATCGCTATACTGTTCTAAAGTTGTCAATCGCTTGCGACTGTCTGGTGGCAGTGTGCTCATGGGGGGGGCCAATAAATAGCAAAATGCTTTTTTGTTGCTTCTGCCCACTCTGCCTCGCAACTGGTGTAAATCGCTCAATCCAAACTGATGTGAATTGTTTACGATGATGGTATTTACATTTGGAATATCTACGCCACTTTCTACGATATTGGTACAAATCAAAACGTCGTATTTTTTATCCATGAAATCGAGTATGGTATCTTCCAACTGATCTCCTTCCATTTGTCCATGTGCATAAGCAATACTGATATCGGGACATAAACCTTGGATAAAGCTTTTCATTTCAGCTAAACCCTTTACTCTATTGTGTATAAAAAATACTTGTCCACCACGCTCCGTTTCATAATAAATGATATCGCGAATGCTGTCTTCATTGAAAACAGCAACTTCGGTTTGTATGGGTTGTCGGTTGGGAGGAGGTGTATTGATGATGCTTAAATCCCTTGCGCCCATTAAACTGAATTGCAAGGTTCTTGGGATAGGCGTAGCCGTTAATGTTAACGAATCGACAGTGGTTCGAAGTTGTTTTAATTTTTCTTTTGCGCTCACGCCAAACTTCTGTTCTTCATCAATAATCATTACGCCCAAATCTTTAAATTGAACATCTTTACTGAGTATGGCATGTGTACCAATGATGATATCAATTTTGCCTTCCGCGAGTTTTTTTAAAGTTTCTTTTTTTTCTTTTGCAGTTTTAAAACGATTGATAAAATCTACGGTAACCGGAAAATCTTTTAGTCTTTCTTTGAATGTTTTGTAATGTTGGTATGCTAAAATAGTTGTGGGAACCAATACTGCAGCTTGTTTGCCATCGCAACATGATTTGAAAGCGGCCCTCACCGCAACTTCTGTTTTTCCAAAACCTACATCGCCACAAACCAATCTATCCATTGGAGACTCCTTCTCCATGTCTCTTTTTACATCTTCGGTTGCTTTGGCTTGGTCTGGTGTATCTTCATAAATAAAGCTCGCTTCCAATTCTGTTTGCATGTAATTGTCGATGCTGTGCGCAAACCCTTGTTGACTTTTGCGTTGCGCATACAATTGAATTAAATCTGCGGCAATGTCTTTAACTTGGGTTTTCGTTTTCTCCTTTAATTTACTCCAAACATCACTACCCAATTTATTCATCTTGGGTATGGAACCTTCTTTACCGCTGTATTTACTGATTTTGTGTAATGCGGAAATGTTGACATACAACAAATCACCATCTTTATATTGTATTCTAACGGCTTCCTGTAAACGCCCATTGGCTTCAATTTTTTGTAATCCGCTGTACACACCCACGCCATGATCGATATGTGATACATAATCACCTGGTTGTAAGTCTCTCAGTGTTTTTAAAGTGAGTGCTTTGTTTTTGCTGAATGCTTGTTTTACTTTGTATTTATGGTAGCGTTGAAAAACCTGGTGGTCTGTATAACAAACCAATTTGTTGTCGTCATCTATGAAACCTTCATGTATCGCAATGGGAATAGGAGTGACTTGAATCTCTGCTTTTAGATCGGTAAAAATGCTATGAAGGCGTTCGAGCTGCTTGGGATTTTCGGCAAAAATAAAAATGTTGTACCGCAACTTTTCGTATTCCTGTAAATTTTTGATGAGCAAATCAAATTGTCTATTAAAAGCAGGTTGTACTTTTGTAGAAAACAGTATTGGTTCATCCAAAGCAGTATTGCTTTTCAATGCATACTTGTTTCCCAATTCGATGATGTGTTTCAATTGTAATTCTTGCTCAAACAAATTAGCGGTTACAAAATCTGCAACAGAAACTTTTGTTTTGTAATGGAGCTCATTGTTTTCTTCTGGATGTTCCACTCTATTTGAAGAATCTTGTACATGACTAATGTATAAGTCTACATTTTCTTCTTCTAGTTCTATTCGCTCTTTTATAAAATTCCAGTCATTTAACCATACGACTGTGTTTTCGGGTAAGAAGGACAAAAGGGAAACTTTTTCTCCGGTATCAAATTGAGTTTCAACATTTGGAATGATGTTGACTTGCAATAATTTTCTTTCGCTCAATTGATTTTCGGGATCAAAGATTCGAATGCTGTCTACTTCATTTCCAAATAATTCTATGCGATAAGGTTTTTCATTACCGTAAGAATAAATATCTAAAATACCACCTCTTACTGCAAATTGTCCGGGCTCATATACAAAGTCGGTTCTTACAAAACCATTGTCAACAAATTTTTGAAGTATGGATGTGATATCGAGTACATCAGCTTGTTTGATGCGGATGATGTTATCAGATAAAGTTTTGGATAAAACAACTTTTTCGAAGATGGCTTCGGGATAAGTAACGATAATTTTTTTATTTCCCCCTGCAGCAATTTTTGTGAGGGCTTCTGTGCGCAACATCACATGGCTGCTATTGAGGAGTTGGTAGTTCTTATTGTTTTTGAATGAAGAGGGGAAATAAAATACGTCTAAAGCGTTCGTGATATTTTCTAGTGTATTGTGAAAATAGGCGGCTTCTTCAGCATCTCTAACAACAACCAAATGATTGGTTTGAGCACAAAGCGGATGTGCATGAATGGCTGCTAACAAGCATTCTGTAGCACTTCCTTGAAGACCTTGTAACAGTATATGTTGGGGTTTAGACAAAGTGATCCTGTTCGCTATTTGAAAACAGCGAGGGTCATTTTTATAAAAGTTCATCAACACTTCGAGGTTCATGCACGCAAGTAATTTCGGATGAGCAATCCGTATTCAATTTCGACAAAGATAATTGATTCCACATCATAAAGGGTATCAGCTTAAATTAGTAACTTACTGTTCAAATAGCATGTATGGCTTTAATACCTTGGAGATCAGCAACAGTTATAGGAATTGAAAACGAGACGCCCGATACGAAGAGATTTCGATTGCGTATGGATGGGATAGATGATTTTCAATTTCTTCCTGGGCAATTCATCACCCTAGATTTGCCGATTCATGAAAAGGCAACCAAACGATGGAGAAGCTATTCGATTGCATCTTGGCCTAATCATACCAACGAGATAGAATTGTTGATAGTTTTGAATCCAGATGGATTGGGAACACCATATTTGTTTAATGAAGTGAACATCGGCGATTCATTAACCTATCGTGGGCCACAAGGAGTTTTTGTGTTGCCCAACAGTTTGGATAAACCGCTGTTTTTGATTTGTACAGGAACTGGAGTTGCGCCATTTAGAAGCATGGTTCAATACATACACAACAACAACATTCCACATCAAGGGATTAACCTCATTTATGGTTGCAGGAAGCAACAGAACTTGATGTATTTTGAAGAGCTTAAAAATTTGGAAAAAGAAATGGAAGGATTCAGGTACATTCCTACATTATCTAGGGAAGTATGGGAAGGAAAAACAGGTTATGTGCATGATGTTTACGAAGCACTTTGCCAGGAGCAAACAACAGCAATGTTTTTTTTATGTGGATGGAAATTTATGATTGATGAAGCCAAAGAAAAACTGTTACAGTTGGGTTTTCAAAAACAAGATATACATATTGAGTTGTATGGATAAATAAAAAAAAGACTTTGCAAGGGC
>CAIQHJ010000040.1 GCA_903871575.1 uncultured Bacteroidota bacterium | reverse complement strand
GCTAGATAGGCTAGATAATCTAGATACTGGATGCTAGATTCTGGATATGCTAGATGTAGCTGGATAAGCGATCTCAACACCAAACAATAAACAACAAACGCCAAACAATAAACAACAAACAATAAACAACAAACAATAAACACCAAACAATAAACAACAAACAATAAACAACAAACAATAAACAACAAACAATAAACACCAAACAATA
Source organism: uncultured Bacteroidota bacterium (assembly GCA_903871575.1). Classification (GTDB taxonomy): domain Bacteria; phylum Bacteroidota; class Bacteroidia; order Chitinophagales; family Chitinophagaceae; genus Ferruginibacter. Next base: position 5,817 of record CAIQHJ010000040.1, on the reverse strand, counting down.
AACAACAAACAATAAAAATATGTATCCAGCAGAAATTGTAATACCAATGAAAGAAGAGTTAACTGAAAACGGATTTCAGGAGTTGCTCACCCCATCGGATGTTGACACATTATTATCAGAAAAAGGAACAGCGTTGGTTATGATCAACTCTGTTTGTGGATGTAGTGCAGGAACCGCAAGACCAGGCGTTTTGTTGGCTGTGCATCATGCGCCTGTAAAGCCAACATTTATCACCACCACCTTTGCTGGTTTTGATGTAGATGCACTAAAAAAATTGAGAGAGCATTTATTGCCTTATCCACCTTCATCTCCAGCAATTGCTTTGTTTAAAGACGGACAATTGGTTCATTTCATTGAAAGACACAACATTGAAGGTAGAAGTGCTCAAATGATTGCAGAAAATCTCATCAACGCATTCGAAACACATTGCAATTAATATTGCCAAAATTTTCATCAATATCTAATAAAAGATAAACCAACCATGTATCCCAATTTATATTATTTATTCAAGGATTTGTTTGGTGTAGAATGGCATTCCCTTGCGTTTTTGAATACGTTTGGGTTGATGGTTGCTATTGCTTTTGTAGTAGCAGCTTGGGTGTTATCGATGGAATTAAAACGAAAAGAAAAAGCAGGTCTGTTGAGTCCAAGAGAGGAATCCATTACCGTAGGTAAACCAGCTTCGATTGCCGAATTGTTGACCAATGGCATTGCGGGTTTTTTATTCGGTTTTAAAATTGGTGGACTGTTCTTTTCAAAACCTGTTGAATTGTCGCCTCAAGATTATATTTTCTCAGCAGAAGGCAATTGGATCACCGGTTTATTGCTTGCTTCTGTGTTGATTTATCTGAAATGGAGCGAAAAAAATAAAATCAAACTAGATGTTCCCGAAGAAAGGATTATTAGAATTTGGCCACACGATAGGGTTGGCGACATCATCGTCATCGGATTGATTTTTGGTATTTTAGGTGCTAAACTCTTTGATAACCTTGAGCATTGGGACGAGTTTTGGGCAAATCCAATTGAAAGATTGTTTTCACAAAGCGGCCTCACTTTTTATGGCGGATTAATTCTTGCTACCATCGCCATTTGTTGGTTTGCTTACAAAAAGAATATTATTTTAAAACACCTAATGGATGCCGCTGCGCCTGCTTTAATGATTGCGTATGCCATCGGAAGAATTGGTTGTCAAATTTCAGGTGATGGCGATTGGGGAATTTACAACAGCGCTTATGTGAGCGATAATACCGGAAAAACAACATTGGCGAAGCCTGGCGATTTTGAAAATATGTTGATCAAAGATTCTACCTATTTTTTAAAAGGCATGGTCATCGAAGGAAATCAGCAAGTATATGTTACAGATCGTATTTATCCTTCTTTAGAACAAGTGCCTCATCATGCCATCAAAGCGCCCGCTTTTTTACCCGATTTTTTGTTTGCTTATAGCTATCCTCAAAATGTAAATAAAGACGGTATCCTGATGCCCAGCATCACTGATGAACACAACAGGGTTTTGCCTTCTCCAGTATTCCCAACACCATTGTATGAAACCATCATTTGTTCGCTTTTGTTTGTAATTATGTGGGTTTATCGCAAATCCATTAAAACGCCTTACCTAATGTTTGGCTTATATTTATTCCTCAATGGCGCAGAAAGATTCGCAGTAGAATTGATGCGGGTAAATATTAGTTACAGATTGTCGGGAGGATTTCAATTGACACAAGCAGAATTGATTGCTTCTATTTTAATGCCAATAGGATTTATTTTGATGTCTTTATCAAGAATAATTCAAAAAAAATCTGAGATATAATTCATTCATAAAAACCATACATATGCCTTCATTTGATTTTTCAAGCAAAGTAGACTTACAAACGTTGGATAACGCCATCAATGTAGTTCAAAAAGAAATTACCAATCGGTTTGATTTCAAAGGATCGCATGTAGTTATAGAACTCAATAAAAAGGATTTTAAATTGAATCTTGAGGCGGATAGTGATATGAAGATTCAGCAAATTATTGACGTGTTGATCAGCAGAAGCATCAAACAAGGATTGGCTGCAGAAGTGTACGACTTAAGCAAAACGCCATACATTAGCGGAAAAGTAACCAAACAAGAGGTTTTGGTGAGAAATGGCATCAAACAAGAAGATGCAAAAAAAATTGTAAAGCTAATTAAAGACAGTGGCTTGAAGGTTCAAGCTGCAATCATGGACGATATTATAAGAATTACAGGTAAAAAAATAGATGATTTGCAGGAAGTAATTGCATTAAGCAAAACCTGGGATTTGGGAATTGCTTTGCAGTATGTAAATATGAAATAACAATAGCGAGGTTCATTCCAAAAAGATATTTGATAAAAAACTAACTTTTTTAAGATAATTGCTGTAGTTTCGCACCTCTAAATTAATCTGCACGGCAAAATCCGTGCATAAAATAAAATAACATGAAAGAAGCAATTCACCCAAAAAATTACAGACCTGTCGTTTTTAAAGACATGAGTAATGGAACAACATTTTTAAGTCGTTCAACTGCACATAGCAACGAAACCATCGTTTTTGAAGAAGATGGACAAGAATATCCTGTTATCAAATTGGAGATTTCTAATACATCTCACCCTTTTTATACTGGTAAAAACGTATTGGTAGATACTGCTGGTCGTATCGATAAATTTAAAAAGCGTTACGAGAAAAAATTGAAATAATTTTTCGCTTAACATATTCAAATCCCGGTGTTGTACATCGGGATTTTTGTTTCTATAAAGTCCATTCTAGCAAATCAACTTAATGTCTTATTTTTATTGCGATGAAAATCTATTTGAATGATACGGATTGTAAGACAGACTTAAGTCCACTTTCGTTGATCAGGCATGTTTCAGATATCCGAATTGGCATCCTCAGCATCCGACAAAAATGGAACAAACTGCTTCCCATATCAGCATCGATTGTAGATATTCCTGATGCAGATTCAATTCATATACCAGCCAATATTATTCCAACTTCAGCTGATTATCACCTAATAATAGACTTGTGTAAACAGCGTCAAACAACGCAGCTATTTTCACAATGTAAATACATCCAATACCCTTGGCATATTTTTCAAATAAACGATTGGGCTATTCGTTCAGATTATGAGCTGTTGACCCACCATAAGCAATCTCTTGCTATTTCGTCTGCTACCGTTGCTATAGGCGCAGAAAATATATTCATTGAAGATGGTGTGACAATTTCACACTGTCATCTCAACGCATCTACAGGGCCAATTTACATCAGCAAAAATGCAACAGTAATGGAAGGGAGTTTGATAAGAGGTCCGTTTTTTTTAGGGGAAAATGGTGTCGTTAAAATGGGCGCTAAAATATATGGCGCAACCAGTATTGGTGATAATGCAGTAGTTGCTGGTGAAATAAAAAATGCCGTAATTTTCGACAACAGCAATAAGGCGCATGATGGATATTTGGGCGATAGTGTTATTGGAAGTTGGTGCAACATCGGAGCCGGAACCTCAAACAGCAATGTCAAAAATAACCTCAATGATGTGTTTTATCAGCACATCGATACACATGAAAAATTGAAGGCGGGTAAGAAAGCGGGTTTAATTATGGGTGATTATAGCAGATCTGCCATCAATACATCCTTCAACACCGGAACTATCGTTGGCATTGGTTGCAACATTTTTGGAAACCAACAACCGCCTAAAACGATTCCTCATTTTAGCTGGGGAGACGAAAAATATGAGTTGGAGAAACTTATCAAAGACATCAATAATTGGATGTTGGCAAAAAACAAAGAAATTACATCTGCTGAAATCCAAGCTATTCAATATTTATATCAAAAAGTAAACCATCAACATGCGTAAACAAATTGCAGCGGCCAACTGGAAAATGAATCTAACTTTGGCAGAAGCCCACGAATTAATTGACCTCTTGCTACAACAGCCATTATCCATAGAAGCACATCAACAAGTATTGATTGCAACACCTTTTCCATATCTAATTCCCATCCAACAAAAATTAGCCAATTCGCAAATAAAATGTTGTGCGCAAAATATTGCATCTACTCAAAATGGTGCATTTACCGGCGAAACAAGCGCAGAAATTGTAAACAGTTTGCACATCAATTATGCGATCATTGGACACAGTGAAAGACGCGAACTTTTTCATGAAGACCATTCGGTTTTGGCATTAAAAGTAAATCAAGCATTGGCCCATAGTGTACATCCTGTTTTTTGTTGTGGCGAACCATTGGCCATCAGAGAAGCGGGTACGCAAAACAGTTATGTAGAAACACAGTTGACAGAAAGTTTGTTTCATTTGGATGCAGAACAGATGAAACAATGCATAGTTGCTTACGAACCGATTTGGGCCATTGGAACAGGAAAAACAGCAAGCAGTGAACAAGCACAAGAAATGCATGCTCATATTAGAGCCGTTATTGCTGCAAAATTTGGCAGTGAGGTAGCGGAAACAGTATCCATCTTATATGGTGGAAGTGTGAAGGCTTCCAATGCCATCGAGCTATTTGCAAAACCAGATGTAGATGGCGGATTGGTAGGAGGGGCCAGTTTAAATGCGGTTGAGTTCGCTGCCATCATCAATGCATTAAAATAATCAGAAAATCTCTTTGATGCATTTATCCAATTTACTCAAGCAAAATGTTGTAGGAAAATTGCTCAATCATGGCATTGTTTTCTTGATCAACATCGAAATTGTAAGATTGTTGGGGGCATCTACAAGTGGTTTTTATTTTAACGAATTGTATTTGATCAATTTCTTTGCATTCATGGGGAGTATTGGGTTGGATTATGCAGCCATCGCTTGGATAGCCAATCAACCACAATTGCAAAGAAAAATTCATCGAGCATTCATTTGGCTGTCTATTGTTTTCATTGCTTTTTTTTCGACACTCATCTTTTTTATTTTACCAGAAAAATTTGTACTTTCCCAACAATCGAGCATAGCCATTGTGTTGTTGTGTGTCGGAAACTTGCTCCTTATTTTGTTTCAGGGATTGTTGTCTGCAATTAAAAAATTTCAGGTACAAAATACATGGCTCATTATCACAAACATTTTGTTTTTATTGGGTTTATACTGTATTGAAATATTTCACATTCAAACATATTTTCAAGCAGTATGTATTGGCTATGGCAGCTTGTTTTTTATTCAAGGATTGTTGATGTGTTTCATGAGTTTTAGCAATCAGCAACCGGGAAATGACATCATCGCATGGAAGCCTTTTTTTCAATATGGCTTGAACATAATGCTCACCTCACTGGTGTTTTATGTTTTTCTAAGGGTAGATAATTTCTTTGTTGAAAGATACTGCGATGCAGTAGCATTGAGTAACTATGTTCAATGTGGAAAGGTTGGACAATATTTTCTGTACTTCGCTTCGATTGTGAGCTCTACGCTATTGCCTTTTTTTTCGTCGCATAAAATGCCGAATAGTTTTGCCAATTGGAAAAGCATGGTTCGGCCTTATGTGTTGATGATGTTTGTTGGGGCATTAATAATTGGTTTGTTTGGAAATGTTGTCTTTCCTTTTATTTTTGGAGTTGCATTCAAACAAATGCAGTCCATCATGTTGATACTGTTGCCCGGATATTTTTGTTTGGGCTTGCTTACGTTGGTTAACGTGTTGTATTTGGCAAAAAAAAATATCAAACGAATTGTGATTGGCGATATCATGGGATTGTTGATTGTTGTCATTTTTGATACATTGCTCATTCCAACATATGGTGTTTATGCGGCAGCTACAATTAGTACTGTTGCCTATTGTATGGTTTTTCTTTTCGTGTGGTGGGATGCAAAAAAACAATTTC
>CAIQHJ010000039.1 GCA_903871575.1 uncultured Bacteroidota bacterium | reverse complement strand
TGCAGTAGTTATCAATAACAATTCACCATTATCACCTGGCAATGTGAATATTCCAAACGGGAGTTATGATTGGTATACGGTTTCACCAATAGGAGTATCCACGTTTATCGGTAGTGGAACCAACTTCCCTGGATACACGATACCTGGACCATCTGATTCTATCACCATTAAAATGGTGGCCATCAGCGCATTTGGCTGTTTGAATGACAGCATAGACCACGAGTTTTTCACCAAGCCGAAGCCAACCGCAAATTTCAGCATGACTAACAGAGACAGTTGCGGACCATTGACTGTTTCTTTTGGTAATCAAACCAATATTAGAGATACGTTTAGATATCTCTGGAATTTTGGAAATGGACAAACATCTACATTGACAAATCCAGCTCCAGTTACATTCTTGAGCAACCCACGATTTTATGATACCACTTACTACATCACGCTTCAAGCATTCAATGAATGTGATACATCAACTTACATTGATAGTGTGATTGTAAGAGCCGATCCTAAAGCAAGATTTTTTATTTCCTCATCTTCGGGTTGTTCTCCGTTTACGATTCAAATCACCAATACTTCATTGGGCAATGCCTATGAATATTACTGGGATTTCGGCAATGGTGTAAGAGATACAACTTTTGCCAATGGCACATTTAGTTACACTTACTATACCGGCGTTATCGATACTTTCAATTTGATGTTGATTGCACAAAACCAATGTGGAAGGGATACGCAGATCATCAATGTAAGAGTGGCGCCAAATATTATTAACCCGGGCGTTAATATTAATGCAAGTGAATTGTATGGCTGTGTTGCACATACTGTGAATTTTATCAACAGTACCAGTGGTGCGACAAGCTTCACATGGAACTTTGGTGATGGGACACCAGCAGTAACTACAAGCTTGTTCCAAAATATCGTGCAACATACTTATAATACAGCCGGCACATTTACGGTTGATATAGCAATGACCAATGGCTGCAGTGATACGGCAGTATCAACACAAGTAATCGTGTATCCGAAACCGATAGCTGCATTCAATACAAACCAAACTGTTTATTGTTTGGGCGATACCATTCAAGTAAATAATCTATCGCAAAATGCTGGCAGTTATTTATGGAATTGGGGATCAGGTTCTAGCAATTCGGGATTCGAACCACCACATGTTTATACAACAGCGGGCAATTTTACGATACTATTACAGGCACAATCTACTGCTCCAACAGGCGTTGTTTGCTTTGATACTGTATCGCATCCCATAACAGTGCTGACCAAACCAGATTCTACGCTCATTACCAATATTAGCACAGCTAATTGTTCACCATTTGTTTTAAATGCTTCTACTCCAGGAATCATCAATGAAACGGTAACTTGGTATGTTTATGATACGACCGTGTTAGGGTATCCATTTGTATTTACAGGACCTACATTACAATACACATTTACCAATCCTGGTACATTTACCGTTCATATGATTGCTGAAAATGCTGCTGGTTGTAAAGACAGCGCAACAAGAACATTTACAGTATACCAAAAACCGAATGCTGGTTTTACTCCATTAAACTTATCAACCTGTAGTTTAGATACATTGATTGGTTATGTGAATACAACTACCGCCAACAACTACACGCCGTTAACTTATAAATGGTATGTTGATGGGATTCAGCGCGCAACAACTGGGAATTTCAGTTACAGATATGTTACACTTCCTACCGTAACATTGCCAAGAACATTTATCACAAAACTGATTGCTACCAACATTGTAGGTTGTGCAGATTCTGTTAGTGGAAATTTACAAATAAACCCTACCGCTAAATCAGCATTTACCATTAACAATCCGAATGCATGTATACCATTTGTGGCAAACATTTCAGATAATTCGGCCTATGCTACCAATTATGCTTGGTACCTCAATGGAGTTTTGATTAGCAATAGTGCAACACCTACAATCAACATCATTTCGTCAAATACGAACTATAACATTACTTTAATTGTTTCTAACGGTTATGCATGTAGGCCAGATACAAGCAGCTTTACGTTTAGAACCCGCATCATGCCTAAAGCAATATTCTCATTGAATAACAACCTTGGGTGTACAGGTCAGTTGAATGTGATCACAACAAACAATAGCCAGAATGCCAATGCCTATGAATGGGAATGGGGAGATGGAACAGCCAATAGTTTACAAACAAATCCAACACATTTATTTACTTCAATAGGTACGTATAGAATTATCTTGACTGCAAGAGATGGCGTTTGTTCAGACACAACAAGTAAGTTGGTTGTTGTAGCGCAGAAACCAAATGTAAACTTCTTTGTAAACAACACTAAAAATTGTGACACCTCTTCTATACAATTCATTAATGTTACAGCTAATGCAGATAATTTCTTGTGGGTGTTGAGTAATGGAATGACCAGTACACAAACCTCTCCTACATTTACCTTACCTCCAAGCAGTACACCATATACTGTTCAATTGATTGCAACAAATCAACAAGGTTGTAGGGATTCCTTAACCAAAGCCAACTACATTAGAGTGATACCTCGACCAGTTGGAGATTTTTACATCAACCCTGCTGCTACCATCAGCATACCAGATTACACATTTTCATTTACCAATTTGACCTTAAACAGCATCTTGTATCAATATTCATGGTCGTTGGGTGATGGAACGTTTGCAAATACCAGAGATGTTCCTGATCATTTGTATGCAGATACTGGTAGTTATCCAATTCAAATGATTGTGTTGGATACGAGCACCAATTGCTCAGATACCACCATAAAAATTGCTAGAATTCAGGGATACCCAGGATATCTTTATGTGCCCAATGCATTTTATCCAAATAGCATCAGAACAGAATTCAAATCATTTAAGCCAGTAGGAAAAGGTTTGGCTGAATATGAATTACAAATTTTTGATAGCTGGGGTAAGTTGTTATTTAAATCAAATAAACTAGATGCCAATGGCATTCCTGTAGAAGGA
>CAIQHJ010000038.1 GCA_903871575.1 uncultured Bacteroidota bacterium | reverse complement strand
TAGTACAAATTTTTATGAAAATTACGTTTTCGTAAAGCTGAAACCATAAATATTCTTACGATCAATAGATTTCGTGTTTGATTGAGTCAACGAAGAAATATTGGGTTAATTAGTTTAATTGAGTCTTGGAATTGCTAGTTAATCATTATACGCGAATTTAGCATTAATATATGTTATGGTAAACTAAAGTTAAGGATCGTGCAATCCAGACTTATTTTAACTTTATGACGGAAATGTGTCGAAAATATAATACCAAATAGAATCTGAAGTTCTTGAAACCCATTGGCTTTTTACCTCATAAAACCCATGGATATTATAATATATAATAATGTATATAAAATCCCCTGAAACGTAGGTTGGATTTACATCTTAAGCGTTTTTGCATATTACATTTCTTGTACCCTAATTGTACCTCGTAAAATCGTAAAAGTGGCTAAAAGATAATACAGTATTGAGTTTTAAGAAACATTTAACATTCCCGTACGTGGTACAAAAAAGTCAGAGCGAGAATGAAAGCGAGAGCGGACATTTAACTCTGACTTTTTTCTTCGCTCTCGTTCTGTTTCTCGCTCTGATATTTAAGTTCTGACTTTTTTCTTCACTCTCGTTCTGTTTCTCGCTCTGATTATATCGAATTATTTTTATACTTCCATATTCATACAATGCATTCTTGCAATTGAATTAAAGTTGAGATCAAAAAAAACTTCCCATATTCTAATTGTTCAATAAATACTCCCAGGCTTTATCAAAAGTACTGCTCACTTCATTGGAGCTTGTTTTTGGGACATACGCATCGAGGCAGGTAACATTGTGGTCGGGAAAGATGATGCTGGTCGCAGGTGTAGCTGTAGTCGTTAAGGTATGACTGTTCAAATAGGGTGGTTGGTTAGCATCAATACTTATGGCTGGTCCGGTTAGTCCCATTTCAATTAATTGTGTTTGAACATTGGCATAACTAAATATCTGGTCATTGATGCCATTAAAAGAATACAATTTAGAAACGGGTGTTGCACCAGGCGAGGAAACCCAATCTGCACTCATTCCTAAGTTGCTGTTCCAATCAATTGAGGAAAAGCTAATGGCCTTAAGTACGCTAACTTGCTTTGAAATAAACAACGCGTGTCCACCACCCTGAGAATGACCTGCAATGATAATTTTACTCCAGTCTATTTCATTGTTTGTCAAGAATTGAGCCCAGTTGTGCTGACTATCTTGGGTTTGTAGGTAAACTAAAAGGTCTTGTAATCTGGTTTTGATACAATTTGAAAAATTTACATTCACACCAGTGGTTTGGTCGGTTCCATCAAAAATTTCTTGGCGACATTTCCCAAATTGTGTATTGTCGGCGCTTGTAGCAGATGCGGTATATAAATCACTGTTATTCGGATACATCAAACCAATGGAATGATAACCCAATGCAGCAGCTTTTTTTACAATGAGTTTATAAAATTGTGGTGATCCTGTTGTTCCTGGAAGGAAAACAAACAATTTATTTTTCAAAGTGATAGTGTCAACAAAAATAAAATGTTGACTATTAAAATTAGATACTAGTGGATTAACAGTTGAGGGTGTAACATAGCTTTCAAATACAACTGCAGGATTGTTGTTGTTGCCGTTTCCTGAATTGTTGACAGGTGTTTTTTTGCAGGAAAACAACAAAACAATTAAGCTTAAATAAAATATATTTTTCATTGTGTAAACCAAATGATGAGGATGATGTTGAAAATTTTTAGTCCACCGTTTAAACGGTGGGCTAAAAATATAAAAAATACCCTACAATACAGGATGGTTTGTTTTCATGCCAAAAAAAAAATTGAATTTTAATCCATAATGGAGCAAACCTCCAATTAAAAGGCGTTCATATGGTTGCATCAAATTTGAAAATCAATATGTAGCTTTTAATTTGCTGATTTACTTAAAAAATTAAAATTAAAATAGGTGTTCAGCATCAGCCCGCCGTTATATTGATACACATTTTTATTGTCGACCTCCCTTCCCAGTTGAACAATTTGACTTAAATATCCACTCTCTATTTTTATTAAATCATTGAACTTGTAACCGAATAAAACACCAATCCGATTTTGATCAAAAACATTTTCACCAACATTTTTTCCGAAACCAATAAATATTTCATCAAACAAAGCCAAATATGGTACATGATTAGATGATACTTTTTTTTGCAATGGCAACTGCATTCTAAACATATAGCGTATGCGATTGAGAAAACTGTGCGTATCTTCTTTTGTCAATGATGCGGAGGAATATTTACCCACAAATCGTTGTTCCAGCATAAAGCGATGTGTTAAATCCACTCGACTTATTTTGTCTTGTATGCTGATCATTTCAAATGCTCTGTGGTCGGAGTATATTTTACCCAAAGCATTTAAAGGATATGCTCCGTATGGAAAAGTTTCTGCATTGGTATATCCAACCCTAAATAGCAATTTTTTATTGGGCTGATAATTGATGCCGGTTCTGAAGAGATTTTGCTGCTGGTTTTTAATCCCGTCCACAGTTCTACGTTGATATTCTGCATGCCAACTCCATTTTTCGGTGAACTTGGTAGTTGTGAATATTCCGCCCCAGACAATGTTATGGTTGTCGTGCATTCGATTTTGAGCAAACGAATTATATTTTGCCATCATCAAAATCAAAAAAATAAAAAGCCTATGATTCATAAAAACTAACTTGTCCTGTTTCAACATTATAAATACCACCAACAATTTTAATGGTTCCAGCGTTTTCTAATTCGGCAATGATAGGGCTGTCTTTTTTAATTTTTGCAATGGTAAGGTGAACGTTGTTTTCAGTTACATTATTTACAAAAGCTACATTGGTGCCCGTTCTATCTGTTTGCGTGATGTTTTCAGCTTCTATAGCTGGCTTGATTTTATCCAATACTTTGGTTAAGTTTCCGAGTTTAACATCATTGCATGCGCCAACGATAGCACCACATTTGGTGTGTCCCAACACGAGAATAATTTTTGTGCCAACAACTTTTGTTGCGAATTCCATGCTGCCTAAAATGTCTTCATTCAACACATTTCCAGCAATTCTGATGCTAAAAATATCACCCAAACCTTGATCGAAAATTAGTTCAGCCGAAGTACGAGAATCCATACAACTTAAGATTGTTGCAAATGGAAATTGACCTGTTTTTGTGTCGTTTACTTGTTGCAATAAATTTCTGTTTGCTTTGAGATTTTTTACAAACCTTTCGTTGCCTTCTTTTAAAATGGCATATGCCATTTCGGGCGAAAGTTCACTCTGTGTTTGTTTGGATTGAGTGTGCATGATTGTGTTTTAAGTTATAAAATGTAAAATGATTCAGATTGAATTGGTTGTAGAATTTATTGCGCTTTGAGCAACTGTTTAATATTGATTTCTATGTTGCGGACTGATGCATAAACGCTGTATTTGTGGTAGTTTATTTTTTAAAGGTTTTGTAATTGGCCTTTAGCATAATACAGTTCTAAAACAGATTTATTGTATTTATAATTATAATCGTTCAGTTTGATACGCGCATTGATAAAAGTATTTTCACGGCTGTTAATCATGAATAAAGAACTTTCTCCATTGTCAAACAATCGTTTTTCTGCAGTCCACAATGCTTCATAATTTTTGATGTTATTTTTGAAAATATTTAGTTGATTGGTGGAATATTGAATATCATTTTGAGACATTTTGATTTTGTTGCCTATTTCATTTTTCTTGTAATCTAGTTCAAGTTGAGATTGTTGTATTTTTAGTTTAGCAGACATCAAATCGCCACGTTCTTTTCTTAGAAACAATGGAAAATTAACCGAAACGCCCCATTTATAATTGTTGAAAGTTGATGTGTTGACATTAGCTGCATCAAACAATGGATTGTAATTCAAATTGATCAAGGGTTTTAATTTCTCCATTTTTAATTTCTTCTCAGCATTCAAAATTTCGAGTTTAAAATTAGCAGCTTTAATGTTTGGATGTAAGGCTATAATTTCATTAGCATCTTTGGGGTCATTTGTTGCTTTATCAATAAGCGAATTTATTTTTGTGTCAGGAATTATTGAACTATCCAACAATGCAGGCGTATTATTACTTAACCAAAGAAAACCCGATAAATCAATGCTTTTATTTTTAAATTCCAATTCTGCTTGTTGCCAACCTGCAAGTCTGTCTAACACTTGAATACCTGCCTCAACCGTATCAATTGCAGGCCTGTCGCCCAATTCAAAACTTCTTTTCATTGCTTCAAATCTTTGTTTTCCCAAGGTATAAGCCTCTTTATAAATACCTAGGTTAGCAAATGCCAATTGCCATTCTAAATATGATTTTCCGGCTTTGTAAAACAGTTCGTTCAACTGAATATCAAGTTCGGCTTGAGTGGCTTTGATGTTGATTTGTGCCTGCTTCAGAATCGTTCTTCTTTCATCAGTCATAATGCCTTGCGCCAATGGTACTGACACTTGAGCATAATACAATCCTTTCAGCGGGGTTGTATTTTCAGGATTTAAAAAATAACCTTCATTATTTTCATAGCCAGTTTTAAAATCAACGCCGTATTTAGTAGGGATGCTCAAACCTGCATTGTTTAATTGATAATAATTCTTATCATTAAAATTTTTATCATTGAATTGATAAAACAATTTGGGGTCAAAATTTCCTTTTGCAGCAAGTTTCATGGATTTTGCATTATCTACATTAAGCCGAACGCGCAGCACCAAAGGATGATGAAGATAAACGAGTTCGTAAAATTGCTTCAGACTCATTACATTGGTATTAACCGTGTCTTTTTGTGCAAATGATGCTGTTGACCATGAAATCAAGATGGCAATGAAAATTATTACAATACGCTTCATGTTGTATTTTTAAAATTATTTGTTGGTTTGAAAAAGAAACGATTATAGGTATGTTATACTGTAAATCAATGACCTTCTTTTTTTGTTTCTTTAATGGTTTTTTTCGATTCTTCTTTATTGTAAAAATCTGGAGGGAATCCATTTATTTGTCTCCACAATTCATACCAAATTGGAACATTGTTGAGTAATGTAAAAGTGCTTGCCCCGGCTCCAAGTTTAATTTGTTCAGGCCATGGATGATCGCTAGAATCTCTTGAAACCAAAAGGCGATATTTCCCGTTATCGCTAATGAAATTATCAATAGCAACAACCTTTCCTCCAAATGTTCCGTAAGTTAAAATTGGCCAACCAGAAAAAACTATAGACGGCCAACCGTCAAATTGAATTCTTACCTGTTGTCCTTTTTTTAGCAGCGGAATATCCATAGGATACACATACATCTCTACAGCCAATTCAAAATCTTTTGGCATGATGCTTACAATATCAACGCCTTCTTTTATGATTTCTCCAATACCCGACTTCAAAGCCTTTGTAATAAATCCATCTTGTGGTGCTGTAATAAAATACAAACCCGAGCGTATTGAATAATTGGCAAAATCATTCTGCAGTTTTGTTACCGATGCTTCCGCATCATACATCCCTGAAAAAGTAGAATTTTTATCAGATTCCAATTTTGAAATTTTTTCCGAAAACTCTGCATTCACATTTTGTAATTCTATTCCAGCATTTAATACTTCGTTTCTGCTAGTAAGAATTTTATTTAATTGAGACATTGTCTTCACTTGCGTTTCCTGCAATTTCGCTCTTCGTGTTTCCAGCTCCGTTAGTGACTTCAATCCATCTTTGTACAATTCCTCCATTCTTTTCAATTGTTCTTCTGCGATTTTTTCATTGAGTTTTATGGATGCAAATTCTATACTATCGTTTTTGTATTTAAGCTGGGATTGCAACAATTTATTTTCTGCTTGCTCATATTTTTGTTTTCTTGAATTGAGCAACGCATTAATTTGCGCATCAATAGCATTTAGCTTATCCATATAGGAGCGAACTGAAAAGTTTTTAGCTTTCAACTGTTGTTCTGTATTCAACACCAAATCTGGATTGAGGTACTCGGATTTCACCTCACTTATTTGGATAATGGTATCGCCTTTTTTTACTGCTTGGCCTTCCTGTACATACCATTTTTCAATTCTGCCTGGAATAACACTATGAATGGTTTGCGGACGTTGCTCTGGCCTCAACGCTGTTACTTTTCCTGATGACCTGATGTTTTGTGTCCAGGGTACAAACAAAAGGGCTACAAACAAAATACCGGTAATTTTTAAAAAATTAATAAAGGTCTTTTTAGTTGATCTATTATTCAGTAGTTCTATCGATTTGAAATTATTTTCAATCTGATTCATCGTTGTAATAATTTTATGATAACCGGTAATTTTATTTGCTAGACGTTTCTATTCTTCCATCAAACATGTTAAGACAAATTTCTCCTTCATTAATAATATGCTGATCATTAGAAGTAATTATTAATGTCCAATTTTTATTTTTATCAAATAGATATGATATGATTTTTTTTCTTTCATTAATTTCAATTGCATCAAAATTTGATTCAATTACCAGCAAAAGTGGATTATTGACAACAGCCCTCGCCAACAATAATTTTTGAATTACACTTCTGGGCAATTTTCTACCAAGAGGCTCTACCGAAGTAAATAAACCCTTTGGAACAGAACGCACATAGTCTTTAAGAAAAAGTTGTTGGAGTGTATCCTCAATTTGTTGTATTGAAATATTTTTTCGTCCCATTGTGATATTCTCCATCAAAGTTCCTTCAAACAAAGTTTCTTCTTTCAATCCGCTGCCAATGAACGCATTCAAATCCTGATGATGATAACTTTCATAAGGATGATCATTGAAACATATAATTCCATTTGCTGGGTTATACAGTCCACTAATCAAATGTAAAAGTGTAGATTTCCCTGAACCATTCTCGCCCACGATGACATGCTTTCTCCCTGCTTTAAAATGAAAACTGATTTCTTTGATTATTTGATTTGAAGTATTTGGATAGGCAAATGAAATGTTTTTAAGTTCAACATCTAATGGTTTGCTTTGGTCTATTGTTAAAACAGATTTCTCAGTGTCAGCATCATCGAGTTTGAATTCATCAAATTCACCTAATTTTTCAAGTGAAGTGAAAAGGTCATACACGCTTTCAAGATTTAAAATAATTTTCTCTGCGGATTCAATGACAAGTAGAATGATAATTTCAGCAGCAACAAATTGACCAATGTTCATTTGTTGATTGATCACGAGTAAACCTCCAACAATCAATAATCCCAATGCGACAATTATTTTAAAGATCAACAACAACAGGTATTGAATTTTCAAAACACCAAAATGCTTTTCTCTAGATTCAATATAATGCAATACCTTATCGTCTGTTTTTTGTTCTGGCAATGAGGTATAACCTGCCACTTTGAATGAATCTTTTGCTCTGGCCAATTCTTCCAACCACGCCAACACTTTGTATTTAAACTTTGATTCTTTTATACTCGAATCCATCGCCAACTTTGAAGTGTACTTGATGATAAGCAACACAATGAATACAAGCAATACACTGAACACAATAAAAAAAGGATGATAAAACGACAACAAAATCAAACCAAATATGATCTGCAAAATCGCTGTAGAAAACTGAACGATAATTTTAGACAAACTTTTTTGAATAGATAAAATTTCAAAGAACCTGTTCATAAGTTCTGGTGCATAATGGTCATGCAGTTCCTCAAGTCTGATTTGAGGTATCCTGCGTGTGAAGTTGAAGGCCGTTCTGGTAAAAATATGCTGTTGGATATTTTCCATGATACGCATTTGCATCAATTGTATATAGCCATTTAAAAAAACGCCCAATGCAATCAAGATGCTCAGTACAATCCATGATGTAGAAACGGATCCTCCTTGAATAAGGTTGATGATGGTTTGTATACCCAAAGGCAATGACAAAACAATCAAGCCCTTAAATAAGGCATACACATACACCTGATAAATTTCTTTTCTGTCGGGCTTTAATAGCAACCAGAATCTTTTTCCATGTATACTCATGCCTAATTATTTTTTATTTCTAAAACGGAATGTATGAATGCCATCGAAGTGCATTACACAAATACATTATAAACAATTCAACACATCATAAAGTTCAAAGCAAATGTAATAATACTTTTTTAAATAATAGTATTACTATCATTAATGTTAGGTAAATATTTTTTATGACCATTTTACTATTATATTTGTACTACTTAAAAAACAATTCACTATCATGGATATCAAAATTTCATTCAAAGTTAATGAAGCCGTATTCCTTCGCGACCCAGAAAAAAGTGATTTGGGCAGAACCATTATTAAAAACAGCATTGATCTAATCAACAATCTTGGTTTTGAGGCTTTTACTTTTAAAAAATTGGCTATTGAAATGGGAACGGCAGAAGCCTCCATTTATAGGTATTTTGAAAACAAACACAGATTATTGTTATACATCATCAGCTGGTACTGGAAGTACATGGACTTTCTACTAGATTTTCAATTACAAAACTTAACAGATCAAAAAATAAAGCTTAAAACCATCATCAGGTTGCTTACGCATGAATTGCCTATTCATACTGGCGGTTTGGATTACAATATTAAATTCCTCAACCAAATTGTAATCACCGAAAGCAGTAAAGTTTACCTCGTAAAAGAAGTTAATGAAATCAACAAAAGCGAAGTTTTCAAACCTTACAAAGAATTATGTGCAAAAATAGCCACTGTTATTACAGCATATAATAAGAAATACGCTTACCCAAAATCTTTAAGCAGTACCATCATCGAAGCGGCTCATCATCAACAGTTTTTTAGCCAACACCTCCCAAGACTTACGGACGTAACACCAAAAAATAAAAATGAATTCGCTTGTCTGTTTATTGAGAATTTGGTGTTTGGTGTTTTGGGGTAAAAAGTCAGGGCGTGAATGATAGCGAGAGCGGTCATGACTCTCATACTAATTACTCGTGAACTTTTTGAACTCATTAACCCTTTTGAACAAAACTATCCAAAATTCAACTTCCGTTGCTAGAGACATTGCTGAGAAGAGAGTTCTAGTTTCTGGATTCTTGATACTAGATTCTTGATGCTAGATTCTTGATGTTGGATTAATAACCTGAATTCAAAATCCAGTATCCAGTATCCAGCATCCATTCTATTTTACATTTCACCACCCCAATCCAATCTCCTCATGTAACCATGGTATTTCCACATCCAAAAATCCTTTTCGAATCAATCTTTTCTGAAAATCTAACTGTACTGGATACTCGCCGTGAACTAAAAAAAGTTTCGTCACTTCTCTAGGCAATTGACAAGCCAAGAATTGACACAAATCTTCGTAATCTCCATGCGCACTCATGCTTCTCATCTCTGCGATTTCCGCATTTACCTCATGGGGTTGTCCGAAAATTGTAATCTCTTTAGGCTTGTGTTTTAACCTTCCACCCAAAGAATGGGGTTCACAATATCCGGTAAGCAAAATGGTATTTCTACTGTTTTCGATATTGTTGCTGATGTGGTGTTTCACTCTTCCCGCTTCGGCCATGCCACTTGCAGAGATGATGACACAAGGATTTTTATAGTAGTTGAGCATTTTAGATTCATCAACAGTTTTTACAAATTTCAATCCCTTAAATGCAAACGGATCGCTATCACTCAACAACACTTTTTGAATCCTGGAATTGAAATATTGTGGATAGCTTTTTACAATTTGTGTGGCTTTGGTACTCAATGGACTGTCAACAAAATATTCTAATTCAGGCAATCTGTTTTCTAGTTCCAATTGATTCAGTGTGTACAATAATTCTTGGGTTCTACCCACACTGAAAGCAGGAATAATCAATTTCCCTTTTTTCTTTAAACATGTATCTTCAATCCATTTCAAGAGTGTTTCGGTTGAAGAATGAAACTCATCATGCAAGCTGTTTCCGTAAGTTGATTCCAGTAAAATATAATCGGCTTGTGGAAATACTTCGGGTGATTTTAAAATAATATCTCTGTATCTGCCAACATCTCCACTAAAAGTAATGGTTGTTGTTTTTTTATTTTCTGTAATTTTTAAATGCACTGCAGCTGAGCCAATGATATGTCCGGCGTCGGTATAGCAAAATTCAATATCCTCATCTATGCGAATCCATTGGTTGTATGAAACCGTTTCAAAATGATCGGCCGCAATCAAAGCATCATCAACAGTGTATAAAGGTTTCAAATAAGGCAAACTCAATAATGCACGTCTTTTGTTTTCATATTTCACATCCATTTCTTGAATCACCGCAGAGTCTTCCATCAACACTTTTGCCAAATCTTTAGTGGCTGGTGTGGCATACACTTTTCCTTTATAACCTTCTTTAATCAGTTTTGGAATCAACCCGCAATGGTCTATGTGGGCATGAGATAAAATCATGTAGTTTACTTCCAAAGGATTAAATCCAAACGAAGCATTTAATTCCGCGGTTTCATGGCCCATACCCTGAAACAAGCCGCAATCCAACAATAATTTTTTTCCATTGGATAAAGTTATGAGATGCTTGGAGCCGGTTACTGTACGAGCTGCGCCATGGAATGCTATTTTCATTTCAAATAAATTAAAAATTGAAAATTAAAAAGTAAAAATTTAAAACTATAAAAACCGAACAACTTTTCAACCTCCAAAAAATTCACCCGTTGGGGGATTGAGGGGCTCTTAAATCTTAATCGCCAACCAGGCCATCATGCCCATGCCATGTTCTATCGCAGATTCATCAATATTGAACGTTGGTGTGTGCACGTTACTGGTAATGCCTTTTGCTTTGTTGCCTGCACCCAATCTAAAAAAGCATCCCGGTATTTGATGTGCATAGAAAGCAAAATCTTCTGCGCCCATCCGAAGTTCAGTTTCAAAAACATTTTCAGCGCCTGCAAATGTTTCAGCTAGGTTACGGGCTTCCAAACTCATGGCTTCATTATTGAAAACAAACGGATAACCGATGTCTATTTTAACCTCCGCTTCTGCTCCCATTGCGGCTACTAAATCTTTTGTTTGTTTGACAATCATTTCGTGGGCTTTAAAACGCCATTCCTCATCCATCGCTCTGAAGGTTCCCATCAACTTTACTTCTGAAGGAATAACATTAGTGGTGTTGCCCCCATTCATGGCCGTTATAGACAATACCGAAGGGTTGAAAGGATTGTTATTTCTGCTGATGATTTGCTGCAAACTAATGACAAGATGCGATGCAATTAATATGGAATCTGCCGTAAACTGTGGTGCTGCGGCATGTCCGCCATTGCATTTGATGGTGATGTAAATTTCATCAGCACTTGCCATAACCTTACCACCTCTGAAACTGAATTGTCCGGCTTCCATTCCGGGATGTACATGCAAAGCGAGAATTTTTTCTGGCGCTGGATTTTCAAGTACCCCTTCTTTAATCAATAAGCTTGCGCCACCGGGATTCTTTTCTTCACCAGGTTGAAAAATCAATTTCACCGTTCCTTCCCAATCATCTTTGGTTTCATTTAAAATTTTTGCGGCTCCCAACAAACATGTCGTATGTACATCATGCCCACATGCATGCATTACACCAGGATTGTTGGATTTGTATGGCACCTCATTTTCTTCCTGAATTGGCAACGCGTCCATATCAGCACGCAATGCTATGATTTTCTTTTCGGGATTTTTTCCTTTTATCAAACCTATAACTCCTGTTGTGGCTTTCACTTCAAAAGGAATATTCCACTCACTTAATTTAGACTGAATAAATGTTGACGTATTGTATTCTTCATAACTCAACTCAGGGTTGGCATGGAGATGATGGCGAATTGCTATGCATTCGTTTGCATATGAATGGGCAAGATGTTTAATGGTATTCAGCATCATGTAAACTGTTTGTCAAAAAATTAAAAAATTATTTCCCCCAACAGCGCCTATTGCTCTTCAACAGGAATGGCATTTTTATCCATTGGCTTTTGTTCTACTTTTTCATTCAACAAGTAAATGTTGCCGGTAATGATATTGGCTTCAATCAATTGCTTTCTTATTTTTTCTGCTTCTGCCTTATCTATAAAATTACCCATTTTCAATTTGATGTAGGGTGCCAAAAATGTTAAGTATAATTTCTGATCGGGATATTGTTTGATGATGGCAGATCGAACCTTCATGGCAAAATTTCGATCGGTGGTGTTCAACAACATTAAACGATATCCGTCTACCAATTGTATTTTCAATGCTAAACTTTCATTGTAATCTGCCATCTTTTTTCCCAATGAATCTATAAGTGGATCTTTGTGCTTGATGGTTTGTGTTGAAGCTATAATGTCTGCAATATTCGTTTGGGCATAACCAACCAACAAAAGACCATTCAACAATATTGTGATGAACAGTACTTTCATTGAATATTTATCCAATCGATTACGCATCTTTTCCATGACACTGTTTGAATTTTTTACCACTACCGCAAGGGCATGGATCGTTTCTTCCTGTCTTTGGCTCAACCCGAACCGGCTCTTGTTTGATGGGCGTTGATGGATCAAAATAATCGTTTTGATTGGCAGCATAATCCTGACCTGCAGCATCTATCTCCATCTTGTTTACATTCATTTTGCTCAGATCAGTTTTGCTTTCTCTTCCTTCTTTAATCGCTGCGTTGTTGTTCTGTTCCATGGGAATTCCAGCATGACTCAAGAAACTTACAATGTCTTTGTTGACCTGGTCGTTCATTTGTTTGAAAGCTGCAAATGCCTCAATTTTATAAATAACCAACGGGTCTTTTTGTTCGTATCCTGCAGTTTGTACACTGTGTCTTAGATCGTCCATAGCACGAAGATGTTCTTTCCATGCATCATCAATCAGCGCTAGGGTAATGCTTCTTTCCAATGCGCTCATCAATTCCAGACCGCCGGTTTCTAAATATTTATCCAGTTTCACCAATGCTTGCAATGTTTTTTTACCATCTGTAAATGGCACAGCTACATTTTCAATATGATTGCCTTGCTCTTTTCTAATGTTGCTTATGATGGGCATGGTTTGTGCAGCAACGGCTTGCTTTTTTTGGCTATAATGCGCCATCGCTTCCTGATATAATTTCTCTGACAGTTTTTGTTCATTTTCGGAATCAAAATCGTCAATTGAAATGGATGTTTCCATGCCCAAGTGCATGATTACGCTAATCTTGAATGCATCAAAATTTCCTGTAGATTTTCCGGTTATGATCAATTCTTCCGCAACTGCATAAAAGGCATTGTCTAAATCAAGTGCTAATCTTTCACCAAACAATGCATGGTTTCTTTTTCCATAAACCACATTCCGTTGTTTGTTCATTACATCATCATATTCCAACAATCTTTTTCTGATGCCGAAATTATTTTCCTCTACTTTTTTCTGCGCACGCTCTATACTTTTGGTAATCATACTGTGTTGTATAACTTCTCCTTCTTTATAACCCATTCTATCCATCAAGCTTGCAATTCTTTCACTACCAAACATTCTCATCAAATCATCTTCCAACGACACAAAGAAATTACTCGTTCCAGGATCTCCTTGTCTTCCTGCACGACCGCGCAACTGTCTGTCGACTCTTCTGCTTTCATGTCGTTCTGTTCCCAAAATGGCCAACCCACCAGCTTCTTTCACGCCAGGTCCGAGCTTAATATCTGTTCCTCTTCCGGCCATGTTGGTTGCTATCGTTACCGCGCCTGCCAAACCTGCTTCGGCTACAACTTGTGCTTCTTTGGAATGTTGTTTTGCGTTCAACACATTGTGCGGAATATTTTTTTGTTTCAACATTCTACTCAACAATTCACTGACTTCTACAGATGTTGTACCTACAAGCGTTGGGCGATTTGACGCACGCAATCTTTCAATTTCATCAATAACCGCTTTGTATTTTTCTCTTTTGGTTTTGTACACCATATCTTGCTCATCCTTTCTTATCACTTGAACATTGGTAGGAATATTTACCACGTCGAGTTTGTAAATGCTCCACAACTCTGCTGCCTCTGTTTCGGCAGTTCCCGTCATACCTGCCAATTTATGATACATTCTGAAATAGTTCTGTAAGGTTACGGTTGCATAGGTTTGTGTGGATGCTTCAATCTTAACATTCTCCTTAGCTTCTAGCGCTTGATGCAAACCATCTGAATACCTTCTGCCTTCCATGATACGACCAGTTTGTTCATCTACAATTTTAACTGCACCATCCATTACCACATATTCTACATCTTTTTCAAATAAAGTGTATGATTTTAGCAATTGTTGCACCGTGTGAATCCGTTCTGCTTTCAACGCATATTCGTTGAGTAGGCTTTCTTTTTGCAACAATTTCTCTTCGGATGAATTGTCTGATTTTTCTATCGCCGACAATTTTGTGGCAATATCTGGGAGTATAAAAAATTCTGGATCTTCTCCGCTTTTGGTGATTAGGGTTAGCCCTTGATCGGTAAGTTCTACCGAGTTGTTTTTTTCGTCGATAACGAAATACAATTCAGCATCTACTTTTGGCATTTCTTTTTGTTGATCGGCGAGATAATAGTTCTCACTTTTTTGCAACTTTAGTTTTACACCAGGCTCGCTCAAGAATTTGATCAAGGCACTGTTTTTTGGTAAACCACGGTGTGCACGCATCAACGCCAATCCGCCATCTTTTGGATCGTCATTTCCCTCCGCAATTTTTTTCTTCGCTTCAATTAAAAACTGATTGGTAACTTTTTTCTGTGCTTCGATTAGCTTTTCAATTCTAGGTTTTAAATCAAAAAACTGTTGGGTATTGTCGCTGTGTCCAATGGGTCCACTGATAATCAATGGCGTTCTTGCATCATCTATCAATACACTATCCACCTCATCCACCATGGCAAAATGATGCTTGCGTTGCACCATTTCATCTGGACGATGCACCATGTTGTCTCTTAAATAATCAAAACCAAATTCATTGTTGGTTCCGTAAGTAATGTCGGCGTTGTAAGCATTCCTACGTGCATCTGTATTGGGTTCGTGCTTGTCGATGCAATCTACTCTTAATCCCAACCATTCGAAAATAGGGCCGTTCCATTCGCTATCTCTTCTAGCCAAATAATCATTCACAGTTACAATATGCACACCTTCACCTGCTAATGCATTCAAATATGCAGGAAGGGTACTCACCAATGTTTTACCCTCACCTGTAGCCATCTCTGCAATCTTTCCAGAATGCAACACCGCACCACCAATGAGCTGCACGTCGTAATGAACCATGTTCCATTTTACAATGCTACCGGCTGCATTCCATTCGTTCTTAAACAAAGACTGTTCGCCTTCTATGGTGATGTGATTTTTTTTAACGGCCAATGACTTATCCAATTCTGTAGCAGTAGATACAACCACTTCGTTCTCTTTAAAACGTCGGCCTGTTTCTTTTACAACGGCAAAAGCTTCCGGAAGAATATGGAGTAAAGCCTCTTCAATTTTTTCGTCGCGTTCTTTTTTTAATTTGTCTACTTCATTATACACGGCATCCTTTCCATTGATGTCGGATTCGGGTAACGCTTCTGCCGCTTCGTTTTTTTCTGCAATCTTTTGATTGATTTCCGACAAATGTTCTTGAATCCGCGCTTTAAACTCTACCGTTTTATTTCTCAATGCATCATTAGAAAGCGATTGATATTGAGCAAAGTATGTGTTGATTTTGGTGATTTGTGGGAGGATTTTTTTGACATCCTTTTCACTTTTACTTCCGCCAAACAGTTTTGAAATTAGTCCTAACATATAAACGACTTAAAATTATTTTAGATTTAAATGAGTTGTCAAATAGAATGCTACATTGCTGTAGCTGGCCAAATTGACAGGTCGCAAAGGTAAAGGAAGTTTTTACCGATTGTGCATTTTAAGCCGGATATCCTCATAAAATTGGAATCAATTTTTTGGGACAGCGGCATGGGCAGCGAAACATTTTTTCCATTAAAATAAGTCAATTGGGGTTGAATTTTATGGCATTTGCCCTACATTTGCAACTTAAATTAATGGGGTAATATCCATTCTACTCACAATAACATCAACTTGAATTTATATGAGCGGTGCATTAAAAGAAGTTCGGAATAGAATCAAAAGTGTTCAAAGTACGCAACAAATTACCAAGGCAATGAAGATGGTGAGCGCTGCCAAATTGCGCCGTGCACAAGATGCCATTACGCAAATGCGCCCTTATGCCGTTAAGTTGCAGGAAATGTTGAGCAATATTGTTGGCAGTGTAGAAGGCAACATCAGCATGGATTTGGCTACAGAACGCCCCATCGAAAATGTGTTGATTATTGTAATTACCAGCGACAGAGGTTTGTGCGGAGGTTACAACAGCAATTTGATCAAACTAACCAAACAAACCATCCTTAACAAATACGCCACACAGCAAGCCAATGGAAATGTTCAAATCTTACCAATAGGAAAAAAAGGGTATGAGCATTTTACTAAGAACGGATTTAAAGTGATCAACAATTATTGGGATTTGTTTGCAAAATTGAGTTTTGAAAATGTGCAAGCCGCTGCGAAATATGCAATGGATGCTTTTGCCAATAAGACGTTTGATGCCGTAGAAGTGGTGTACAGTGAATTTAAAAATGCAGCATCTCAAGTGTATATAGCCGAACATTTTCTACCAGTAAAAAAAGTAGAAAACACTTCAGATAACAAACAAAAATCCGACTTCATATTTGAACCCAGTCAAGAAATATTGATTGCAGAGTTGATGCCCAAAATTTTAAACACGCAATTATATAAAGCAATTTTGGATGCGAATGCCAGCGAACATGGTGCTCGGATGACAGCCATGGATAAAGCCAGCGACAATGCCAACGAGTTGTTGAAATCTTTAAAAATTAGTTACAACCGCGCTCGTCAGGCTGCTATCACAACCGAATTGACAGAAATCGTAAGTGGAGCAGCGGCATTACAAGGATAAAAAACAGGTTTATGGTTTGTAGTTTGTAGTTAATGGTTGAGTGCCAGATATTGTAATATTGAAACAACAAACAATAAACACCAAACCCCAAAAATATCATATGGATATTTCACAAATAATACCACACATAGAAGCGCTCATTTTTGCCAGCGACAAAGCGCTAACATTGGAAGAAATTACAGAGTTGATCAACAATGCGTTGGGTTTTATCGAAGACAGGGCAGATATACAACAAGTAGAGACCGCCATCGAAGGGATTAGGGAAAAATACAATGCAGAATTTTATGCATTTGAACTCAAACAAAGCGGGGGTGGATGGCAATTTTTAACCAAGCCTCTTTACCACAAAACTGTTGCACTTTTAAATGGCGATAAATTCTTAAAGCGATTGTCAGCCGCAGCTTTGGAAACCTTAGCCATCATTGCATACAAACAACCCATCACCAAAAGCGAAATAGAATCCATCAGAGGGGTAAACTGCGATTACGCTGTTCAAAAATTATTGGAAAAAGATTTAATCATCATCTCCGGCAGAAATGAAGATGCGGTGGGTAAGCCACTGATTTATGGAACATCTAAATCTTTCATGGATTATTTTGGCATCAATTCCGCAAATGAGTTGCCAAAAATAAACGAAGTGTTGATGGAAGAATTGGTAAAATCTACACTCGTTAATCCGGAAGCCATCCAAAGCGATGAAAATATATCGGAAGAAGCATCGGATGAAGCATCGGATGAAATGACCACAGAAAATCCCATTTCGGAGGCATAACTTTTTTATAACAATTGGTTGATTTGATGCAGTCATTTTCATCAAATTTTACAAAAGGAGTTTGGTCAACAATAGCAATCCTTTCTTCTGTTGCCACTCCAATTAAAAACTCCCTATTTTTGTACCTAATGTTTTAGTCGTTTTTGCTGGATGTGATATGATAAGAAATTGGCGAAAGGGCAAATCAGCAAAAGCATCACACTAAAATTGATATTGAAAAATTATGGCAAAAAATTCTCGAATCAATGAGGCTTTAGAATACCATTCTAAAGGCCGTCCGGGAAAAATAGAAGTAGTTCCCACAAAAGACACCAAAACACAAAGAGATTTATCATTGGCATATTCACCAGGTGTTGCTGAACCTTGTTTGGAAATTGCCGCCAATCCCGATGATGTGTATAAATATACCGCCAAAGGAAATTTGGTTGGTGTAATCAGCAATGGGTCTGCTGTTTTAGGACTTGGAAATATTGGTCCAGCTGCCGGAAAACCAGTGATGGAAGGGAAGGGCGTATTGTTTAAAATATTTGCAGACATAGATGTATTTGATATTGAAATTGATGAGACGGATCCAGTAAAGTTTGTAGAAATCGTAAAATCATTGGAGCCAACATTTGGTGGCATCAACTTAGAAGACATTAAAGCACCCGAGTGTTTTTACATCGAACGCGAACTCAAAAAGCAATGCAACATTCCGGTGATGCACGACGACCAGCATGGGACTGCCATTATTTCTGCAGCAGCTTTATTGAATGCATTAGAAATCCAAAAGAAAAAAATCGATCGCGTTCATTTTGTCATCAACGGCGCTGGAGCAGCCGCAATGGCTTGTATAAATTTATATGAATCGCTTGGTGCAAAGCCAGCCAATTTTACATTGTTTGATAAAGATGGCGTGTTGTATAAAGGCAGACCTGATGTTGAAGAATTCAAGCAACGTTTTTGTGTGGATGTGAAATACAAAAACTACGACCTGGCAAAAGCCATGAAAGATGCTGATGTTTTTGTTGGATTGAGCGTGGGCAATGTGGTTACGCCTGAAATGATTAAATCAATGGCCAGAAATCCGATTGTATTTGCGATGGCCAATCCCGATCCAGAAATCATGTACGATGTTGCGATGGCTGTTCGAAAAGACCTCATCATGGCTACCGGCAGAAGCGATTATCCCAATCAGGTAAACAATGTGTTGGGTTTTCCATATATTTTTAGAGGTGCTTTGGATGTGCGGGCAAAGCAAATCAATGAAGCGATGAAATTGGCCGCAGTAAAAGCATTGGCCGAGTTAGCCAAATCGCCTGTGCCAGATATTGTTAACCTCGCTTACAATGAAAAAACCATTTCCTTTGGCGAAAACTATATCATACCAAAACCTTTCGATCCAAGATTGTTGTCTACCGTTGCACCGGCTGTAGCAAAAGCTGCTATGGAAAGCGGCGTAGCTAGAATTCAAATTACAGATTGGAATGCTTATGAAATTGAACTCAACAAAAGACTAGGTCTAGATAATCAACTCAGTCGCATTTTAACCAACAAGGCGAGAAGCAACCCCAAAAGAATCGTTTTTGCTGATGCAGAAAATATCAAAATATTAAAGGCTGCGCAATTGGTTTTAGAAGAAAATATCGGCTATCCTATACTGTTAGGAAACGAAAAGAAAATCATGGCGTTGGCGCAAGAAAATTCGATTGATATTGATGATATGCCCATTATCAATCCTGCCGACGATGAACACGAAGAACTGAGAAAAGAATTTGCAGAAGTTTTCTTCAAAAAACGACAAAGAAAAGGAGTCAATCATTACGAAGCTGTTAAAGCCATGAAAGACAGAAACCATTTTGGTTGCATGATGGTGGAAACCGGTGAGGCCGATTGTATGATTAGTGGCTTAAGCAAAAATTATCCAGATACCATTCGTCCAGCCATACAAATTATTGGTACGGATGATGGCGTTAAAAAAATTGCGGGGATGTATTTGTTGTTTACCAAAAGAGGTCCGCTTTTCTTAGCAGACACAACCGTAAACTTTAACCCTACTGCAGAAGAATTGGCCGAAATTACCATGCTTGTTGCCAAGGAAGTTCGCCACTTTAATATTGTTCCCAAAGTAGCCATGTTGTCGTATTCTAATTTTGGTAGCAGCAATTCCGAAGAGGCCTTGCTGGTTAGAAAAGCTAGGGAAATTGTAAAACAAAAAAATCCTGCATTGATTTGTGACGGAGAGTTGCAAGGCATTCTAGCATTCAACAAAGAAATTCTAAAAGAAAATTATCCATTTACTGAGCTGGTAGAAGGGGAAGTGAATGTGTTGATTTTTCCTAACCTGGCCGCTGGCAATATCGCGTATAATTTACTACAAGAAATTGGTGGTGCCGACAGCATCGGTCCAATTTTATTGGGTTTAAAAAAGCCTGTTCACGTGTTACAATTGGGCAGTTCAATTCGATCGATATTCAATATGGTGGTGATTGCTGTGGTGGATGCGCAAGCAAAAAGCAAAGCCAATATCCAAGAAGCTGTGAAAAAAAGCAAGTGGTGGAAACGCAAACCTAAAAATGCATAAACAACCGTTTAGATGAAATTTATCAACCAATTGGGTGCGTATTTTTTAATGCTCAGGGGCATGTTTAGCAAGCCCGAAAATCCAAAATTATATTGGAAAGAATTCATGCATCAATGTGCAGAAATTGGCTTAGGTTCATTGGGCATTGTAGCAATCATTTCTGTGTTTATGGGTGCGGTGAGTGCGGTTCAAGCAACGTATCAAATTGTAAATCCAATGGTGTCGAAAGTAATCATCGCACAAATTGTTAGAGATACCGTTATCATGGAGTTTTCGCCAACGTTGATATGCATTGTATTGGCTGGAGTGGTTGGTAGTAAAATCGCCAGCGAACTCGGCAACATGCGTGTGAGCGAGCAAATTGATGCACTCGAAATTATGGGCATCAATACCAAAACGTATTTGATAATGCCAAAAATTGCAGCCGCCATTGTAACCATTCCCATGTTGGTCATTTTATCCATGTTCCTTGGAATCTGGGGAGGCCGCATGACATCTTCCCTTTCCGGCGCACTATCTGTTCAAAGCTACGACACCGGATTGATGATGGGTTTTATTCCATACAACGTGTTATTCGCATTGATGAAAGCATATACCTTTTCCTTTATTGTAACATCGATACCCGCTTATTATGGATATCATGTGAAAGGCGGCTCATTAGAAATTGGAAGAAATAGTACCAAATCTGTTGTGGTAAGTTGTATTGTTATTTTATTGGCTGATTATATTTTAGCCGCATTGTTATTATAATTAAAATGATTGAATTTAAAAATATAACCAAGAAATTTGGCGAAAAGCTGGTACTCAATGGCGTTAGTCATGTTATGCAAAATGGCAAAACCAATTTGATTATTGGCACCAGCGGTAGCGGCAAAACCGTTTTGCAAAAATGCCTGGTGGGTTTGTTTGAACCCGACCAAGGTGAAATCATTTATGATGGAATCAGCTTCACAAAAATGGATGGCCAGGAAAGGAAAATCCTGCGCCAGCAAATTGGAATGTTGTTTCAAGGTTCTGCTTTGTTTGACAGCATGACGGTAGAAGACAATGTGATGTTTCCATTGGATATGTTTACAAAAGACAAATACCTGGTGAAATTAAAAAGAGTGAATGAAGTATTGGAAAGGGTAAATTTAATTGGGGCCAACAAAAAATACCCCTCCGAAATTAGCGGTGGCATGAAAAAAAGAGTAGGCATCGCAAGAGCCATTGTGCTCAATCCCAAATTCCTTTTTTGCGATGAACCCAATTCCGGCCTCGATCCTCAAACATCGATGCTCATCGATCAATTGATTTACGACATCACCAGAGAATTCAATACCACTACCATCATCAATACCCACGACATGAACAGCGTAATGGAAATTGGCGACAATATCCTCTACCTGAAAGATGGTCAAAAAGAATGGACAGGAAACAGCAAAGACATCATTTTCTCTGAAAATAAAAACCTCAACGCATTTATTTTCGCTTCAGAATTTTTACAAGATGCCAAAGCCCTAAGAATGATGGAAGCGCAAAAAAAATAAATCGATTGTCATTTCAAATTCCTTCATTCCAATCTCAAATGAAACCCTATCTTTGCGAAAATTTATTTTTATAACTTACCATAAATAAAATCATGTCAGTTTTAGTCAACAGCAACTCAAAAGTAATTGTACAGGGTTTCACCGGTACCGAAGGCACTTTCCATGCCACTCAAATGATTGAGTATGGTACCAATCTTGTTGGTGGCGTAACACCAGGAAAAGGCGGACAAACACATTTAGACAGACCTGTTTTCAATACAGTTGCAGATGCCGTAAAAATGGCGGCTGCCAATGTGAGCATCATTTTTGTTCCACCTGCTTTTGCAGCAGATGCCATCATGGAAGCTGCCGAAGCTGGAATCGCTTTAATTGTGTGCATCACTGAAGGTATTCCGGTTCAAGATATGGTAAAAGTGAAGAGTTTTCTTAAAACTACCAACAGCAGATTAATTGGGCCCAACTGTCCGGGTGTGATCACCGCTGAAGAATGCAAGGTGGGTATTATGCCAGGCTTTATTTTCAAAAAAGGTAGAATTGGTATCGTTTCAAAATCTGGAACATTAACATACGAAGCTGCAGATCAAGTAGCGAAAGCAGGATTGGGTATTTCTACTGCCATCGGAATTGGTGGAGATCCTATTATCGGTACAACAACAAAAGAAGCCGTAGAATTATTAATGAATGACGACGAAACC
>CAIQHJ010000037.1 GCA_903871575.1 uncultured Bacteroidota bacterium | reverse complement strand
ATAAATGACTGAATCCAAATCAACAGTTTGCGATGCCGTGTTATCCATGGAAAAAGCATAAAACGGAAGCAATAGAGAAAACTCGTCTTGTTGCGCTGCAACAGCCCGCTCCACAACAGTGTTAACTTTGTTGTTGGCGTTAAAATAATAGTTGTAATGGGTAATATTGTTTTGTGTAAACCGACGCAGTTTGGTGAATTTCTTATCAGCCGTTTTTTCTGATCCTAATTTTTTTTCTTCATATTCTACTGGCTTCTTTTCTTTACCAAACGGATCAAAAGTCCATGTTGGTTGAGCAACGGCGGCTGCCGAAAAAAAACATAAACACACAAGAAATGAAAAACAATGGTACGTTTTGCGCATCATGTTGAAAATGATTATTAAATGCGGTTAAATATCGGCAATTTTTAATTCCTAACCATCAAATTTACTATCTAAAGTTAACTTTAACGCTTTTCTGACAGCATTCTTATATCCAATCAATCAAAACCCACGGCTTTTTCACACTTGCCATTTGTTGGATTGAGTTTTGTATTTTAGCAGTGAAAAATTAAACCATGACATCAAAATCAGATGCTACCAACAGACTAAAACGCCTGAGAAACAATTACAGATTGGTAGTGATGAATGAAGATACATATGAGGAAGTTGTAAAATTCAAGCTAACCCGACTAAGTGTTTATATTGCGATGAGTTCATTGTTTGTTCTTTTGGTGGCACTCACCGCTTCTTTAATTATTTTCACACCTTTGAAATATTACCTACCAGGCGTTGGGTATGGAAATGTGAAGCAAATTAAGGAATACAGACAACTCAAATTGAGAGCAGATTCGATGGAACAAGCGCTACAACAACAAGATAGATATTACCAAGATCTGCAGAAAGTGCTTTCTGGCAAGATAACAAAGCGAGACACCACCAATCTGAAGATGCCCAAAATGGAAAATATTGATGATTAACTACAATGTTCTAACTATATTTGCACGCTAAAATCAAACCCGCATTTCGATGCGATTATTAAACAATCTAAAGCAATGATCTATGTTTAATCCAAAACAAAAATCAGAAGAAGTCAACACATCTAGCTCCATCACCATTTTAAGTGCAGATGCCTCAATTCACGGCAATATCGAATGTGCAGGTGACATCAGAATTGATGGAAAACTCATTGGAAATTTACACTGCCAATCTAAAATCATCATCGGACCAAAAGGATTGATTGAAGGTGATGTTTCTGGAAACAATGCGGATATTATGGGTATCGTAAAAGGAAAAATAACCATGAATGGCCAGTTGAATTTGCAAGGAAAAGCCATTGTTACCGGAGATATTCAAACTTCCAAACTTCAAATTGAAAGTACCGTTTGCTTCAATGGAAAATGCCACATGGGCGCAAATGTTGTTGAACTCAAAAACAATGAACTCTCATCAGCTGTAAATGAATAACAACAACAACCTATTGTTCAAATATGCAGGTCTCGGCATGCAGTTGTTGATTGGAATAGGTATTGCTGTTTTTGCAGGCATGAAATTAGACGCTTTTTTGAAATTTAATACGCCATTGGCCGTTTGGATTTTCCCATTGCTTTTTATTACTGCAGGCATTATTAAGGTCATTGTAGATACCGGAAAAAATAACAAAAAGAAATGAAAAACAATTTCAAAAAAACAACGCCCCTATTGGTTGTTTTCAATGTGTTGCTGGTATTGATTGTGGTGCTGAAAGAATCTTTGGAAAAGCTACACATCGATAGCGCGGTCTTGCATTTTGCGAATGCTTTTTTCTTTGTATTGTCTTTATTGTCTTTTCAATTACAATCTCGTAGTTTGAAACATAAGAATCCCAACGTTTTCATCCGAAGCGTCATGGGAGGAATGATGTTGAAAATGTTTGCGACTGTGATTGCCGTTTTTATTTACGTTTCTCTTAACAATGGATTATTTAATAAAAAAGGATTATTCATTTCGTTGTTTTTCTATTTGATATATTTAGCAGTTGAAGTGAAGGTTATCATGCAATTGAATTCTTCAAAAAATGCCTAAGCAGCAAGTTCCTTTAGCC
The DNA here is from genome assembly GCA_903871575.1 of uncultured Bacteroidota bacterium. Classification (GTDB taxonomy): domain Bacteria; phylum Bacteroidota; class Bacteroidia; order Chitinophagales; family Chitinophagaceae; genus Ferruginibacter. The sequence continues at coordinate 3,327 of CAIQHJ010000037.1, read as the reverse complement.
ACATTATCTGATTATTTGCCTGAAAATTGTAGCGAGGCCGTGTTGTATTATTTGCAACTTCACAAAGTCCATCTAACCGTTACCCGAAAGCGGCAGTCTATTTTAGGCGATTATCGAAATGCACATCAAGGTAACGCGCATCGAATTAGCGTGAATGGCAACCTCAATAAATATAGCTTTCTGGTTACTTTGTTACACGAACTTGCACACTTGTTTACATTTGAGAAATATGGCCACCGAGTGCAGCCCCATGGCGCAGAATGGAAGCAAGCTTTTGGTGGCATCTTGCAAGAATTTATTGCTAAAAAAATATTCCCCAACGATATTGAACAAGCCCTGAGAAAAAGCCTCAACAATCCAGCAGCCAGCAGTTGTGGCGACATGCAATTGCTTAGGGTTTTGAGAAATTACGATGCAAAAAAAGCAGACCACCATACTGTAGAACAACTGCCATTGGGTCAAAAATTTATCATCAAAGACAATCGGGTATTTGTGAAAGGAGAAAAGCTAAGAACGCGATACAGATGTATTGAAATATCAACCCAAAAAATCTATTTGTTTAACGGACTTTACGAAGTGAAACTGCAAGACTAATTTTCTGCTAATAATTTTTTTCATCCAAAGCCGCTGGACTCCAGTGTTGCAGAAAATCCATTACTTTTTCTTTGCTGTAACTTTTATCCCCGTCTTCTAAGTAGGCAGAATTTTGAGTATGAATACGCTCTCCATTTTCATTTAATACAATAAAAACAGGGAAGCCAAATCTTTGCGCATATCCGTATTTTTTAAAGATATCGCTGTTCTTATTTTCTTTGCTGTAGTTGAGGTGATACCAAACAAAATTGGCATTGATCATAGAATCGAGCTGTGCATCGGCCTTACAAAAACGATGAAATTCAATACACCATTTGCACCAATTTCCACCACCTTGCAACAAAACAAATTTATGTTCGGCTTTTGCTTTTTTGATGGCCATTTCAATATCATTGCTGGCATTCGCATCTGGATGATAAATTATTTTATCCTGTGCATGCGCACCAAAAGAGAAAACAACAATTAATAGTACACTGAACAAAAGTTTCATACAAAAAACTATTTGGTGAACATGGTATTAACCACTTCGTCTGCTGTGATTATTTTTACAATGTATTGACCGCTTTGAAGGCCTGATAAATCAAAACGTGTTTTGTTTAATCCAATTACATTTTGAACCAAAGCAGAAGTAATTGTTCTACCATTGATATCCATTAACACAATAGTTGATGCACCAATGGTTTTATTATTCCACTCAATGTTAATGGTTTTGTTTGCTGGAACAGGATAAACGTTCACCATGCTGATGTTGTTTTTTGATGGATTTACTTTTGCAATTGCTGAGTAAGTAAAGCTGCCATCTATATCCACAGATTTTAATCGATAATACGTTGTTTTATACGCTACATTTTTATCTGTTGTTCTGTAATTCAATGGGTTAAGGCTATTGCCTGCAGCTGCAATGGTGGCAATAGGTACAAACAGTTTGCTATCGAATGATTTTTCTACAACGAACTGGCGACTGTTGATTTCCTGACTGGTTTGCCAAGTAATTACATTGCCTTCTTTGGTGTTGTTTGCATTGAATTGCGTTAATGTAACAGGAGCGATTACGGAGTTGCAGCCGCTGTTGGTATAAATAGCTGTCAATCCGTTCCAAGTGATAAAATTACCATCTCCACCTACACCCGACAAAATTGGCCAGTTTCCTGCTGCGATATAAGATTTACTTACAGCATTTGTATTGTCGCAACCCGTTGTAGAGCCCGGAATGGCAATTTGCAAATACCTGATTGTAGTAGCAGAATTTGATAGGTTACCCGTATTGCTCCAATTGCTGTTGACACCACCGTTGACATTGGTTTTAATATATACCACATAAAGTGGGTTCGTGCCGTCGTACAACCCACTTACATCGTAGTTATTATCTAGCATGGTGCTGATGAAAATCACTCTGCTGTTGGCCGGAATGATGGTGGTAGAATCTGTGATTTCAACTAAGGTTGTATTGGTTGCTGTGATGGTTCCTGTTCCAGTTCTTGCACCTGCATCGGATCCGGCAAGTGAAGCTTGAGTTGGAGGTGTAGAAGTACCATAATAAAATTTATATGAGGCTGCTGGTAGTGCAGAAGCTGTTGTAAAAACTACAAATTCGTTGTTGCCTTCAGAAGCGCCACAAGCATTGATCATCGAAGCGAAAATTTCGGGGCATTGCGCAAATCCAATCAAAGAAGATGCTGAAAATGTTAGTGCAAGCAGTATTTTTTTCATAAAATGTAATTGTTTCAATTTGATGGTTTTTTCAAAACGCCGTAAATGTAACTATAAAATAGCCAATTGTACAACATTTAATGAAAGAAAATATATCCATTAAAAAATACTTGCTTTATCATTTGTGATGCCTATTATACTTCGTGTTGGTGTTCTTTATCAATCATTTTCTTCCAGGAAATGGCGCCATCTCCGTTAAACAAAAACACGATTAACAGAATTAAAACCACAATAGCAAAGGTTAGTGAGGAATACAAATGCACAGGTTCTGGCCTATTAGAGGTAAATAAAATGGCCCCAACTACGATTGGCATTTGTACAAAAACAGCCAAGCGCGTATAAACGCCCAGTATAATCAAAAAGCCTCCCAATAAATGAGCCCAAGGAATCATGGTTTGCAACCAAAAATATTCTCTTAAGAATTCCTGCTCATGAAACAGCTGCTTAACCAAACTGTCGTCGTAAATAAATTGAATACCTCTTAAAAATAGCATAATACCCAATGCTACTCGAAGTACAATCAACCACTTTAAAGATTTATTGAAGGATTTCATAGAATAGATTTTAATTGCTTTAACTATTGTATGAAAATAGAATTACCATCTACCAGTTTTGCTGATGGATATCACTACTTGTTGCGTCTTATATTATTGGGGATACGCTTCGCGAGTTTGGTGTTTGAAGCCCGCCGCCCCGACCCTTCCCCCAAAGGAGGAAGGGGACTGCATGATCATCCAGTATCAAATATCCAGCTTATCCAGCTTTATCCAGCATCTAGTATCCAGTAACCGCCCATCCCAAAAAAAAAGCCCACCCCAATGTAGGAGCAGGCTGTAAATGTTTGGTGTTTGGTGTTTGGTGTTTGAAGCCCCCATCCCCGACCCTTCCCCCAAAGGAGGAAGGGAGTGCATTATCATCCAGTATCAAATATCCAGCTTATCTAGCTTTATCTAGCTTTATCTAGCATATCTAGCTTAATACTTCACCACCCTAACTGTCTTCACTTCATTGCCATTCTGCACT
>CAIQHJ010000036.1 GCA_903871575.1 uncultured Bacteroidota bacterium | reverse complement strand
GCTTGTTCAATGCTTGCATTGAAATGATAAGGATAGAGCACTCTGTCATTGCGGAAGTCGAATTGTAATTGGTTTAGGTAACGTTGTTTTGTTGGGTAACTGATGTAATCCTTTTGTTCGATAGGGTCTCTGTAAAACTGAAGTGTTGTTTCGTTGATAAAATATGTTTTCCACTGTATGTACTTTTGAATTTGACTTTGTGGTTCTTGATGGAAAAAATATTTGATGGAAGGTGTTAGTTTTTGAAAGGTAAAAAAATGTTGTTGTTGGATGCTGTCTGTAAACAAGTTGTTGCTAAATCTGGCGGCAGACAAAGAAAAAATCAATTTGCCTTTATTTTCTTGTTGAACGGTGTAACTCAACCTAGCCAATGCGTTTAGCTTTTTTGAATGGATACCCCAAAATGCAGTTGTAAAAAATTGAAAAGGCTTCGCTATAAAATCATAATTATGCAACGTTATACCGGGCATCAATTTGTCGTAAATATTATACCCAAATGCTGGCAAAAAAGATATGTTGTGTTGATTTTTATCATCCCTGAAATTAAAGAACAGGGCAGGGTTTATCTTTTTAGTTTGTTTGTTTGTTTGCAGGCTGCCTTTTTTTTCGAGCAGACCAAACATGTTGGAGAGATTTTTTTCGGAAGCGGCCTGCATGATTTTGAGAAAGTCTTCAGGTTGAGGATGCTTGAATTTCCATTGGTTATAATATGCTTGCATTCCACTATCGAATGCGCTGATGCCCATGGTGTCTGCCAACATTTGCACCCAGTTGGCTGCTTTGTTGTATCCAATCAATGCATAATTTATTGCTGAAAAATCTTCAGAAGAAGTTGCAATGGGTTGATCTTTATGAATACTGATCATTGCGTTGGTTAAGGTGTTTTCAAAGTCAGTTGGTAGTTTTTGTGTAAGCCTTTGTCCTTTGAAAGAGCCATTTTTATGTTTCAATGCCTTGTATCGCTTATCGTAATAACTGTTGATGCCTTCGTCTAACCATGGGTGTTGTCTCTCGTTGGAAGCTAGGATACCAAACATCCAATTGTGTCCTATTTCATGATAAACAATTGATTCTAATTCGGTACTGTCATTTGTTTTGTCGATTAATGTTATCGTTGGATACTCCATGCCGCCATTGCCTGTTTGATGGTGCTCAACAACGGTAGCTGTTGCATATGGATAAGTTCCCAGCCATTCGTTTTTCGATCGTAGCGCATTTTTTATATAATTCGTTGCTTTTACTTTGTTGTGTAATGCGCCATTGTAATGGTAGAAAAAAACATCAATGGTTCTGTTGTCTGTTTGTAACGTATCGTGATCCACCAAAAAATGTTGATCTGCAAACCAAGCAAAATCGTGGATGTTGTTTTGTTGGTAGCGAAGCTGTTTATTTTCTGCTTCAATGGAATCCGATATCAACACACCTGTTGCGGCAACGATGTATTTTTGGGGAACATGTATGGTTACATCATAATTACCAAAATCGCTGTAGAATTCACCTTGATCGAGATAGGGCATTTCATGCCAGCCTTGTTGGTCATATACTGCCGGTTTGGGATACCATTGTGTAATTTGGAAACTGCTGTCGATATAGCCGCCTCTCGAAAAATTATAAGGCAGTTTCACATGAAAAGGCGTTTCGATGTTGCATGACTTACCGGGAGCCAATGGCGAAGGCAACAAGAGTTTAATAATATCTTGGTGCAGGGGATGGTCGGCTGTTTGAGCGGTAATCTCATCAACAGTAAAATGAAGTTGATTCAAATAGCCCTTAGATTGCTCTTCACTAAAATAGAAATCTGTTCTGCCTAGTTTCAACAGTTGTTCGCTGAAGGCGGTTTGGTCATTTTTGTATGCATTAGGCCAGATGTGAAACCAAATAAAACGCAGGGTGTCTGGGGAATGATTGATGTAATCCAATGTAAGAAAACCATCCAATGTCTTGTTGGTATCATTCAATGATACAGTTATTCGGTAATTAACTTCCTGTTGCCAATAGGTATGTTGTTGAGTGAAAGCCGATAAAGTGAACAAGAGGAAAATCAGACTAAAAAATATTTTTTTCAATCGCTGCGGTTTTTTCAAATGTACGATTTTCAAGTGTTTTCTTGTTTGTATTATTTGCCCTTTCCGGCAAGAATAATTTGAAAAGTATAGATCATTATTTTAAAGTCGAGTGCGAGCGATACATTTTCTACGTAGAGCAAATCATAAGGCATTCTTTGCAGCATTTCTTCTACCGAAGCGGCGTATCCAAATTTTACCATACCCCAGCTCGTAATACCGGGTTTTACTTTAAATACAAAATTATATTCGGGGTGATGGGCTACAATTTGGTCGATATAAAATTGTCTTTCTGGGCGAGGGCCAACCAAACTCATTTCGCCTTTAAGTACATTCCAAAGTTGAGGCAGCTCATCAAAGCGCCATTTTCGCATGGTTCTTCCCCAAGCAGTGATGCGGGTATCTGTGGAAGAGCTCAATTGTGGTCCATTGGATTCTGCGCCAACATACATGGATCGAAATTTAAACATCGCGAAAGGCTTTCCTTTATACCCAATTCGTTCTTGCTTAAAAAAGATGGGTCCTTTCGATGAATAAAAAACGCGGATCATGCTGTACAAAAACAATGGAGAAAGTAAAATCATTGCTTTAATGGAAACCAAAATATCGATGGTTCTTTTTATGTTTTGTTGCCAAGTGGGCAATATGCCTGCATGAATATCGATTAAAGGAATACCCAACACATTGTTTGTATGCAATGCGCCGGTTAAAATATCAACGGTATCGGGAGTGATTTTAATATTGACGGCTTTGTTGCTGAGTATTTGTAAGATGTGGGTAATGAAGTTTCTATCGGTTTTATCAACGGTGATGAAAACTTCTTCAATGTTATTTTTTGCAATGATGCTTTCCAATTGAGATAGGTCATTGTATACATTAACGGATAAGGGTAGGGGTTGTTTTTGGGTTGAATCGGTATTTAATATTCCAAGAAATCGATAGCCAGATTTGCTGCGAACATTATTGATGTCATGTAAGAAATTTGCTGCTTGTACAATAGGTCCAATAATCAATGCATTGTAAAAAATTCGGCCTGTTTTTACTTGATGTTTTGCGTAGCTGATGGTAAAAAAGCGGACGATGCTATTGGCTAGAAAAAGTGGAATCAACAAACTGAAAAATTCGAGATAATAAGATTGATTGTTTTCGTGTGGGTTTTTCAAAATAAAAAAGAACAGCAGAAACAAACAACCCATGCAGCTGATGAAAAAAGCGCGAATGATTTCGGATAATCTCGATTTTTGATAGATGGAATTATAAGCACCACTCAAAAAATATAGGGTAAGCCAACCCGCGATGTACAAAAAAAGGCCGACGTAAAAACCTGGTGGAATTCTGAAATTGTAATGGTAAATGATGGTACGGAGGTAGTAAAAGCAAATCCAAGAAAGGGCGCAAATGCAAATGTCTATACCAATAAGTGCGCTGATATGTATTCTTGGTTGTTTCACCGGGTGAAATTAATGCATGAAAGCGGCTTAATGCTGTTTGCTATTTATTTTTTCGAGGATGAGATGTGCTATTTCCATCGCGCTAAGTCCATCCATAATGGTCACGGGTGTTTCGGTATTGTGAAGAATAGCGTCTCTAAAGCATTCGAGCTCCATTTTGATGGCATTGGTAGCTGCAATTTTTGGGGTAGAAACGCCGATAGATTTTGTGCCATTGTTGGTTTCTATGTCAAAGCAAAAATCGTTTTTATCATCGGCTTGGTTGAGGCGGATGATTTCTGTTTTTTTATCGAGGAAATCAATTCCGATGTAAGCGTCTTTTTGGAATAGTCGTATTTTTCGCATTTTCTTTAACGAGATTCTGCTGCTGGTTAAATTGGCAACACAACCGTTATCGAATTCAATTCTCACATTGGCAATGTCTGGTGTATCGCTCATCACGGCAACGCCGTTAGCGGAAATATAATTGACATTGCTTTTTACGAGATGCAGGATGATGTCTATATCGTGAATCATCAAATCCAACACAACACTAACATCGGTACCACGAGGATTGAATTCTGCCAAGCGATGCACTTCAATAAACATGGGCTGGAGTTGATAGCCTTTCAAAGCAAGAAAAGCGGGGTTGAAGCGTTCAACATGACCCACTTGAAATTTGAGGTTTGATTCTTTGGCCAATTTTACGAGTTCTCTGGCTTCATCCATGGTGTTGGTCAATGGCTTTTCAACAAATACATGTTTGCCTTTTTTTAAGGCCATTTCGCAAAGCTGAAAGTGATAGATGGTTGGTGCAATAATATCAACGGCATCACAATCGTTCATCAAAGATTCGGCATCCAAATATCTTTTGAGGTTGTATTTTTCGGCTACGGCATGGGCATTTTCATCATTGGGATCAAAAAAACCAACGAGTTCAATACCATCCATTTCTAGCCAGTTGTTTAAATGAAATTTTCCTAGGTGGCCTGTTCCAAATACCGCAATTTTTAGCATTGTCTATGTTGACTTTTTAGCAGAGGTTGATGAATGAGTTATATCGCTTTTTCGTCCCAGAATCCCATGTTGCCGAATTTTTGGATGCGGTTGTTTACTCTATCTTGAGCAGGGATTTTTTCTAAAGCTTCTAATGTTGGGATGAGGTATTTTTTGAGCATTTGGGCAGCTTCATCATAATCCCAATGTGCGCCACCGAGTGGTTCGGGTAGTACTTCATCTACCAAACCAAAATTGAGCATATCGGTACCGGTTAGCCGGAGTTGTTCGGCTGCCACTTCTTTTTTGTCCCAGCTGCGCCACAATATGCTGCTACAGCTTTCGGGAGAGATTACGGTGTACCAAGTATTTTCCATCATCACTACTTTGTCGCCTACGCCGATGCCTAAAGCGCCACCACTTGCACCTTCTCCGATGATGACACAAATCACAGGAACTTTGAGGGTTATCATTTCGTAAATATTGCGTGCGATGGCTTCACCCTGACCTCTTTCTTCAGCTTCTAAACCAGGGTAAGCGCCTGGGGTATCGATGAGGGTAACGATGGGTTTATTGAATTTTTCTGCCAATTTCATGAGGCGCAAAGCTTTTCTATAACCTTCTGGGTTGGCCATACCAAAGTTGCGCAACTGTCTGGTTTTGGTATTGTTGCCTTTTTGTTGACCGATAAACATAACGGTTTTGCCATCCAATTGACCAAATCCGCCGACCATGGCTTTGTCGTCTTTTACATTTCTATCGCCATGTAATTCAACGAAATCGGTACACATTTTTTCGATGTACTTTAAAGTATAAGGTCTGTCGGGGTGACGGCTCAGTTGAACGCGATGCCAGGGGGTGAGGTTATCGGTGAGTGCTTTTTTAGTTTCTTCAATTTTCTGTTCGAGTGCGGAAATAGCCGAACTCATATCGGTTTCTGATTTTTCTTGTGTTGTTTGCAATTGATCAATTTGATCGTATAACTCTTTAATGGGTTTTTCGAAATCGAGGAATTGTCTGTTTTTTAATGATGGCATGCTGTATAATTAAGCGGTCTGTTAGTAAAAAAGGCGATTCAATAAATGTAAAATTAGGGGATACGATTTTTTTATAAAAGTTTTGTTTATAAAAACTAAAAATACTTATCTTTGCCGTCCTTTAAACGAAAGAATGTATTTTTTTGTGAAAGGATTTTGGATCGGTAGTTCAGCCGTAGAAAATGAAGCGAGGCAACGAGCGATATTTTCAAGGTCCCGAGAAACGAAGTAGAATCGGGATTGGTTAGGCTTATAAAGATAGTTTTTGGATCGGTAGTTCAGTTGGTTAGAATGCCGCCCTGTCACGGCGGAGGTCGCGGGTTCGAGTCCCGTCCGGTCCGCAACTGAAAATGCGCCTTGCAAATGAAAGTTTACGAGGCGTTTTTGTTTTTGGGGGAGACGAGTTTTGGATGCGTTTAAGTTTAACTATTTTAGTTTCCTGTACTTTTTGCGGTAAATATGAATTCCTTTTTTTTAAAATTCAAAGTTATTTCAAACAAGAGCTT
>CAIQHJ010000035.1 GCA_903871575.1 uncultured Bacteroidota bacterium | reverse complement strand
ACCTGTCAGTCACCACATCACAAACATTAAACACTTTTCAAATCAATTTATCAACAACATGAAAGCAATTTTAATCTGTATTATTTCGATGGTTGTTTCAAGTTCATTGTGTGCACAAACCAAGACAGAAAAAGAAATTATATCCATTTTACATACTCAAGATGCAGCATGGAACAATGGCAACATTGAAAGTTTTATGCAAACATATTGGGTGAACGATTCATTGATGTTTATTGGCAAATCTGGCGTAACATATGGCTGGTTGAATACATTAAACAATTACAAAAAAGGTTATCCAGACACGATGTCAATGGGGAAGTTGCACTTCGATTTAATCCAAATTAAAAAACTATCGCGTAAATACTATCATGTAGTTGGGAAATGGCATTTGACGAGAAGCATTGGGAACTTAGAAGGACATTTTACACTATTGATTCAAAAAATTAAAGGGCGTTGGTACATTATTGCAGATCACAGCAGTTGATTATAATTTCCATTTTTTCTTGAGGTGTACAATCAAAAAAACGAGGGAAGATAGGAAGCCGATGTAGTAGAGTAAGTTTTTCCAGCTGGGGCTGTTTTCAAAAAATCCCAATCCAACATATATTCCCACAAATACGTTGATCATCATCCATAGCAAGACTTTGGATATTGTGTTCATTATCAACACCAAAAAATCTCTTGTTTCATCTTCCATGGACATCTGTCTAAATTAAACAAAAATATCAATCTAGAAGTAAATTTTTAAATGCTGTGCTATCGCCGTTAAAAACATTGAAATCTACATTATGGCTAATACCGTTGATGTTGCCGCGTTCATTGTGTTGCCAGAAATGCCAAGCTCGGGTGGTGCTTGGTTGGTCATCGTTGTTGTAATGGGCTATCCACAGCGGGTAATCATCAAACTGTCCGCTCAGATGATTTTTGTAAAAGTTGGCGTATGTGTAGATGATGGGCTTTGTGTGGTAATGAGCTTCTATTAAATCCAAGCAGGTTTTCAATTCTTTTTTCCAAGTTTCCGCGGAGACGTTGTTGTCTTTTTCTATGTCTACAACAGGCGGAAGGTCGCCGCTGGATAAATCAACGATTTCAATAAAATTCAAGGCTTGCGCTTTACCGGGGCTGTGGGTATCGAAAAAATGGTAAGCGCCTTTTGTGAGTTCAACTGCATCGGCATGGTACCAGTTTCTTCGAAACATTGGGTCTACATAATTTCTTCCTTCGGTTGCTTTTATAAATACAAATCCAACGGCAACATCACCTACTTTCATGCTTTTCACATCGGGCCACGAAATTCTGCTTTGATAACGACTTACATCTATTCCATGAATACGATACTGTGCAGGTAGTCGAATACCAAAACCCTGATAATAAGGTCTTTCTGTTTTAAAATAAATGTTGAACATCCAATAAAAGAAAGCAAAAACAGCAAACAGCATCATTAAAGCGAAAAGAATGGGACGAATTATGGGTTGTTTTTTTTGGGCCATGAATAAATTTGAAAGGCAATAATGTTATTTCAAAAGCGTTTTAAGGCAGTCGAAGAAAAAATCCTTCGATATCCAATTCATCCGTAATAATACATAAAATTGAAAACAAAAACTGTTAAAAGTATCTTCCTGGCGATACTATTTCTAAATGGTATGGTTCAAGCTTCTGCCAAAAACAATCACGCATTTGTTGATACAAGTTGGGACATTGGAATGGTGGGTCCTGCAATCGCTTTCCCTCAATTATTTACGATCAACAAAGCCAATGTAGCCTATCCAAAATTATTGAGCAAACATCAAGCGAAATCAATTGACTATGTAAAGAAATTTTCAGAGAACAGACGCAAATATCTAAACCATCTGCATGAAAAAAGCGAAACGATTTTCCCTGTTGTTGAATCGATTTTAAAGAAACATCGAATTCCGGAGGAATTTAAAATATTGATGGCGATAGAAAGTGGTTTCAATGCAAATGCGGTATCAACTGCAGGAGCAATTGGTTATTGGCAGTTTATGAATGAGTCGGCGGCAGATTATGGATTGAAGATAGACATAAAGAAAACAATCGTGGTTAAACGTCGGAATAAAAAAATCAAGAAAATAATTGTGCACGATGAGCGAACAGACTTATTGAAATCTACGCATGCGGCAGCGCGATACCTACGCGACCGATCTTTGAATTTGAATCAGGATTGGTTGTTGGTTGCGGCAAGCTACAACTGTGGCGTTGGCAATGTTTGGAAAGCGATGAAAAGAACCGGAAAAGCAAGTCCAAGTTTTTGGGACATTGAAAAATATCTTCCGGAGGAAACAAGAAATTATGTGATGAATTTCATTACGCTGAATGTGATTTTTAAAAACTATTCGGCATATGAGAAAGGACGATTGTATTTTCAAGACGAGCTAATCCCCATTGAAATAAAAAATACAGTAGCTGAACAAACCAATTGCGAATTGGAGATGGTAGCATCAAAGTTGTAGCGGTATACAGAAATACTGCTAATTTTGTTTGATGCCAGCGTTTAATTATAATGATTCAATCAACTTATTAAGTAAGCTAACTT